>CAJJUK010000003.1 GCA_905195085.1 uncultured Christensenella sp. | reverse complement strand
TGTTCGCCATTTAAAGAGGTACGTGAGCTGGGTTTAAAACGTCGTGAGACAGTTTTGTCCCTATCTGCCATATAATAAAGAAAAGAAGAAAAGAATAATTCTAGTACGAGAGGACCGAATTAGATTGATCAATGGTATATAAGTTATAAATTCTCAATTTGTATTGCTTAGTAGCTAAATCAATGAAAGATAAATACTGAATAAATATAAGTATGAAGCTTTTTTTCTTATTTTCTCAAAAAAAAGTAAGAGACTATTACTTTAATAGGCTTAATGTTTATATAAATTGCTAATAAGTACTAATTTTTTGTTAAATTTATAAAAATAAGATTTCGTAGCTCAGTTGGTCTAAAGCGTTGGACTGTAAATCCAAAGTGGTTTTCCACGTCAACAGTTCGAATCTGTTCGAAATCAAGATAATTATTTTAAAATAATTAATGTGAGTGTATAGCTTAATTGGATAAAGCTATCGACTTTTAATCGATTGAGTCGGGGTTCAATTCCTCGTACACTTATAGTAGCAGGCAGAAAATCTTTGTAGTTCATTTATTTATTTATTTTTTAGCTGTTTTGCCATTTGAATGTGTATTTTGGCCATGACTTGGTAATTTATTGGCTAAACGAAATCCGCGATATGTATTGATTAATGTTTTTAATTTTTTATTATTTGTAGTTTTATATTGTAAATCATTATTTATAATATAACATAATTTTACAAAATTGTCAAATTTTCAAAACACCAATTAAACCTTTTAGCCATGATATTTTAAAATTTTCATGTCCTTTCATATTTATAATTAATTAAAGAATATCTTCTACATTTCATGAATTTTTTTGTTTGCTTTTTGCTAACAAATTTATAAAATCCATTAGTTAAAATTTTTCTGAAATAAGTTCTTTGACTCTGTTTGAATTTGCCTTCCCACCTGTGTTTTTCATAACATAACCAACAATGAATCCCATCACTTTTTCTGGGGATTTTTTGAAGTCTTGTACCACTTTTTCGTTCTCCGCTTTCAATTTTTCGAGCAGTTGAACAATTTGTTCATCTGTGATTGTGACAAGCAAATTCATTTCTTTTGCAAGAGTCATAGGTTCTTTTCCTGTTTCAATAACCTTATCCAAAAGTTGCAACCCAACTGTTTTGTTTATCGTTTTTTCTTCCACCATTTTGATTATTGTGGTCAATTTATATTCATCAATTGGAAAGACAATTTCATCTTGTTCTTTGACAAGTTTCAAAAGATCGACCATAATCCAGTTGCTTATTTTTTTAGGTACATCAAAAAACGAAACGCACTTTTCAAAATAGTCAGAAATATATTTCGTTGAAGTCAAAATTTGAGCATCATATTCTGGCAACCCAAATTTTTCAACATACATCTTTCTTCTATCTGCAGGAAGCATGACCATTTCTTTTGCAATTGCTTCAACATCTTCTTTGGAAATCTCCAAAGGCAAAAGATCTGGATCTGGAAAATAACGATAGTCCTGTGCCTGTTCCTTTGTTCTCATTGCAGAACTTTTTCCTTTGTCATCGTCCCATTTTCTTGTTTCTTGAACAATCACACCACCAGTTGATAAAATTTCTGCTTGTCTTTTTGCCTCATATTCAATGGCTCTCTGCACACTTTTGAAAGAGTTGAGGTTTTTCATCTCCGTTCTTGTTCCATATTCTTTTGAACCTTTAGGCTTCAAGGACAAATTGACGTCACAACGCATTCCCCCTTCTTCCATTTTGCAGTTTGCAATACCTTCAAACACAAGGGCTTCGCGCACTTTTTTCAAAAATTCAACCGCTTCATCAGCAGAAGAGATGTCCGGTTCGGTAACCATTTCGATAAGAGGTGTTCCACCACGGTTGTAATCCACCAATGTTCCAACTGCTTTGCTTATATGCGTCAATTTTCCTGCATCTTCTTCCAAGTGAATTCTGTTCAACCTGATTGTCTTTCCGCTGTCAAGAACAATTTCTCCACCAACGCATAATGGATAAACAAGCTGACTTATTTGATATGCCTTGCTCAAGTCTGGATAGAAATAATTTTTTCTTTCAAAAACGGAATATGGAGAAATTGAACAACCAAACGATAATCCTGATTTGATTGCAAGTTCGACTGCGTGTCTGTTTAAGATTGGCAATGCTCCTGGCATACCTGTGCAAACTGGGCAAGTGTTTGTGTTAGGTTCATCTCCAAATTGGTTTTTGCAACTGCAAAAAACTTTGGTTTTGGTATTTAATTCAGCATGAATTTCAAGACCAATAACAACATCATAGCCATCTAAATAACTCATCTCAGTTCACCTCCCAAAGTCTTTTGAAACTGTTTTGCGATGTCAAACATTTTGTTTTCACATTTTTCATCGGCGAAGAACTGCATTCCCAAAGGCAAACCATTCTCCCCCTTAGCATAAGAAACAGAAACCGCAGGAATGCCTGCGATGTTTGCTGGAACTGTGAACAAATCTTCCATATACATCGACACTGGGTCACCAAGTTTTTCTCCAATTTTGAATGCCGTTCCTGAAGTTGTAGGCAAAATGATGCAATCACATTTTTCAAATGCAGATTTGAATTCTTTTCTGATCAACCTTTGCACTTTCTTTGCTTTGTTGTAATAAGCATCAAAGTAACCACTTGAGAGCACAAAGTTTCCAAGCATAATTCTTCTTTTAACTTCCTTGCCAAAGCCTTCACTTCTGCTTTCAACATAGACACTTTCAAGGTCCTTAGCCTTTTCGCTACGTTTTGAATATTTGACCCCATCAAAGCGCGCAAGGTTTGAGGTGGCCTCTGCTGGTGCAAGAATGTAGTAACAAGCTAGTGAATTTGAAATATGTGGAACTTCCACTTCAACAACATCAAAAACATCTTTAATTTTGTCTATGGCATCAGCAAATTTTTCATAACCCGGTTTTGTTTTGAAAACATCAATAATTTGTTTGCAAATTCCAATCGTGTATTTCTCTTTCTTGCTTCCAAAATCATTAACTATGCTTGTTCCATCGTGCTCGTCTTTTCCAGCCAAAATTTTCATGACAAATTCACAATCTTCAACCGTTTTTGCAATTGGTGATGCTTGGTCAAGAGAACTTGCAAAAGCAACAATTCCATAACGCGAAACAGTGCCATATGTAGGCTTGACACCAACCACGCCATTGAAAGATGCAGGTTGCCTGATTGAACCACCTGTGTCCGTTCCAATTGCGCAAGGCACCATTCCACTCGCAACAGCAACAGCACTTCCGCCACTGCTGCCCCCCGCAACATAGTCAAAATCGACAGCATTATGGCAAGCACCATAGATAGAATTTTCACAGCTTCCACCCATTGCAAATTCGTCCATATTGGTTCGACCAATGATAATTGCATCTTCGGCAAGAAGTTTTTCAACGATAGTAGCAGAATAAGGCGCAACAAAATCTTCCAAAAACTTGCTTGCGCAACTCATTTTTTTACCCTTATACAAAATGTTGTCTTTGATTGCAACAGGAACTCCGGCCAAAGCTCCCAACTTTTCTTTCTTTGAAACCTTTGCATCAATTTCTTTTGCTTTGTCAATTGAATCATAAAAGATTTCAATCATGGCATTCAACTCTTTTTTATCTTCACATTGTTTAATGAAAAATCTAACAATCTCTTCACTGGACATTTTTCCAGAAGCGATGCCATCACGAAGTTCCAAAAGCGAAAATTTTGAATAATCCATCATTCCACCACCAGCGGAGTTACATAACATCCGTCCTTTTGTTTTGGTGCATTCATAAGCACCTCCTGTTGACTCATGCTGTCTTTTGGCTCGTCACTTCTCAGTTGTGACAAAGGAATTGGATTATCTTTTTCCAAATCGTCAGGCAATTCCAATTGCTTAATTTCATCAACAAAAGCGACAATGCTGTCAAAATCTTTTTCAAAACTTGATTTCTCTTCATCAGAGAATTTAAGTTTACTTAAATATTCCAAATGTTCAATTTTTTCCATACCTTTTCTCCTTTAAGGAACCAATCGGCTTGGTCCACGGAATACAAAAATAGAATCTTTAATGCTTGGCAAATCAAGAAGTCTGGCAATAAATCTGTCAATTCCAAGACCAATTCCACCATGAGGAGGACAACCATATTTAAAGAATTCCAAATACCCAGCCATTTTGTCAGGATCAATGCCTTTTTCTGCAATTTGCTTTTTCAAAACTTCATATCTATGTTCTCTGACTGCTCCACTGTTCATTTCCCAACCACGATAGAGAAGATCCAAGGACATACAATCCAATGAGTCATCGTCATATCTTTTTGAATAGAATGCGCGAGCCTCTGCAGGATAGTCTGTGATGAAAACAAGTTCGCTTCCAAGATAATCTCTTGCATATTCACATATCAACTTTTCAGCCTCAGGATCAAGGTCAAGTTGTTTTGCTTCAGGTACATCAATTCCATAAACTTCTTTAAAAATTTTGAATACATCACAAAGTTTGATTCTTGGAATTCTGTCAGTAGGAAGCTTGATTTCCGTGTCAAAAACAGATTTAATCAAACTGCCATATTTGTCCTTGACTCTTTGCAAAACATACAAAATCCAATCTTCTTCAAAATCCATAATTTCATGATGAGATTTGACATCAGCAATTTCAAAATCGACGCAAGTGCTTTCAGCGGTGTGACGAGCAGTATAAGATTTCTCTGCACGATAATAAGGTCCAATTTCAAAAACTTTTTCAAAACCAGATGCAATTGCCATTTGCTTGTAGAATTGTGGACTTTGTGTGAGATATGCTTTTTGTCCATAATAATCAACTGCAAAAACTTCCGCACCACCCTCACTACATTGAGAGGAAATTTTTGGTGTGTGAATTTCAATGAAACCATGTTCAACAAAATATTCTCTCATCACATGTTCAACAAATGTTCTGATTTCAAACACCAATCTTTTTTTCTCATCACGAAGGTCAATCCAGCGATAATCCAGCTTCAATTCTGGAGCGCTTTCACTGTCGATAGGCATGTTTTGAGCAACACTTTCGACCGTGACCTCTTTTGGCAAAAATTCAATTCCGCCAAGTTTAACAAAATCTGCTTTCACAGCAGTTCCCCTAACTCTGATAACGCTGTCTCTCATAAGACCAGCCAAAGTTTTGGAGAGTTCCGGCATTTTAGCCTTTTCAATGGTGACTTGAATTTGCCCACTTCTATCTCTCAGGACAAGAAATAACATGGTTTTTTGTTCTCTGAATTTTTCAATCCAACCAGATATTTCACATTCAACACCGACTTCAATATCTTTAATTTCAGTTTTCATATTAACTCCTTTTTATTTTATCAAATTTTCATAAATATTTAAAATGATTATATTGTTTTTTATAAATTTCTAAATCAAACTCATCTCGCCCAACAGGGCGTTAATTTTATATCTCGAAAATTTCATGACATTTCTCCTTTAAAGACAAAAATTATAACAAAAAACGGAGTAGGTTCTCTCCTACTCCGCCAATCAACTTTTTTCTGTCAACTGTTAATCAACAACGCAAAAGGAACCCATTAAGTTTAATGTGTTATTATTGTTATTATTATTGTTGTTAACAGTAACAAAACTAAACATAATCTGCTCCTTTAAAAATTATATTATCATTTTAATAGAAAAAATTGCATTTGTCAATAAAAATTTTTAATTTCCCAAAATTACTTCTCTTCCACCATAAGTTTTTTCTCTTTCTGCAATTTCCACATATCCCTGGTCGATTTTCTTGTCATACTTTCCAACACCCACAAATCCACTTGATTCTCCAAGCAAGTTCATGGAACGAGCAAAAGCAAAACCGTCCACAATACTTTCTCCATTTTTATTTTTGTGTAAAACTTTATCAAAAAACTTTTTGCGAGCTTCCTTTTTCAGAATGGCAAAGAAGTGATAATCACCTAAATAATAATTTTCCCCTGTCAATTTCTTCAATTCATCGGTTTCAAAATAGAAATCATAAGGAGATTTTTTAAGTTCCAAAAATTGCCACAACGCCTTGACATCTCTGTCTTTCATATATCGACCATAAAAACCTAATTGAGCATGTTTGATTGCATCAGCATATGTGCCTGTTTTCAAACATTGATAAAGCCAATTACATTTTCTTCGACTTGCACCAACCAAATCTTGGAATTCCTCTCTGGAGTATCTGTGTAATTGATAATAATCTTTCATACTGTCATAATATCTGCCATGGTCATATTCATTTTCAAGTTCGTTGAAACGCACCCATTCATATGCCATCGCACTATTAAGTTTTTTGATTGTGTCAACTTCATCATCAATAATGATGTAAACCCTATCATAAACATGAAGTCCAGCAACAACCTCCCATTCTTCAGGAGATTTAAGTCCTTCTCTGCTCTCTATTTTTTTTGCGATTTCCACAAGTTCCTCGTCCCAATCAATTTTTTCCTCTTGATTGAGATAAAATGACAAAGCTTTCAAAGAACCTCTTTTGGCCAAATCGACAACATTATCCTTAATTTTGTCGAATTTTTCCTTCATCGCCTTTCTGGTGGTCTTATAAACATATGAACGATCAGAAATATAATAAGAATACAGTTTCAAAAATTCATAAAGCAATTCTTCGTTTTCTTTTTTGTCATAATCAACACCCTTAAACTCAAACTTTTTTTCTTCCATAGCATATCCCCTTAATTAAGTTGATTATATCACGAAAAAAATGCGAATTCAATATGCAAAAATAAAGTTTTTTGTTTATTTTAAGAAAATTTTTTATCTTTAAACAAAAAAAAGACTTCCAAATTGGAAGCCCTTTTAATATTAACCAACATTTGTTTCTTCTGTTTCAACTTTAACAGGAACAACTGTTCTATATTTCTTAAGTCCAGTACCAGCAGGAATAAGTTTTCCAATGATAACATTTTCCTTGATACCCATAAGATTGTCAACCTTGCCTTTGATTGCAGCATCAGTCAAAACTCTTGATGTTTCCTGGAATGATGAAGCAGAAAGGAATGATTCAGTAGAAAGAGAAGCTTTTGTGATACCCAAAAGAATTCTTCTGGCAATAGCAGGTTTTCCACCAGCTTTCAAAACTCTTTCATTTTCTTCGTCACAACGAGAAATGTCAACAATTTCACCAGAAAGAAGGTTTGTGTCTCCAGAATCTTCAATCTTAACTTTCTTAAGCATTTGTCTGATGATGATTTCGATGTGTTTGTCATTAACCTTAACATCTTGACCACGATAAACAGAGATAACTTCAGAAAGCAAATATTGTTGAAGTCCTTTAAGACCTTTTGTCACAAGCAAATCTGTTGGGTTGATTGCACCTGCAGTAAGTTGAGTTCCTGGTTCAACAGTTTCACCATTCTTAACTTTGAGAACAGCAGGTTTTCTAACTTCATAATCAATGTCGCCTTCGCCTGTCACAATTGTGATCAAATAGTTCTTAGCATCTTCTTTGATGTGAACTTTTCCAGAAACTTCTGAAAGCAAACATTCACCCTTAGGTCTTCTTGCTTCAAAGATTTCTTCAACTCTAGGAAGACCTTGAGTAATATCGGCAGCAACCGCAGCACCACCGGTGTGGAATGTTCTCATAGTAAGCTGTGTACCAGGTTCACCGATTGATTGAGCAGCAATAATACCAACTGCTTCACCCAATGTAACCATATCCTTGCCAGCAAGGTTTCTTCCGTAACATTTTGCACAAACGCCATGTTTGCAACGGCAAGTGATAAGAGAACGAATTTGAACTTCTTTGATTCCAGCCTTTGTCACTCTTGCAGCTTGTTCTTTGGAAATCATAGTGTTTGCAGGAACGATAACTTCCTTAGTCTTAGGGTCAACGATGTCATCAACTGCAACTCTTCCATAGATTCTTTCTTCCAAAGTTTCTTGAACAAAACCGTCTTTAACAAGGTCAGAAACCATAACACCCTTAACTTTTTCACCAACATCAGCAAAGCAGTCTTCTGTTGTGATGACAACATCTTGAGCAATATCAACAAGTCTTCTTGTCAAATAACCAGAGTCAGCTGTTTTAAGAGCGGTATCTGACAAACCTTTTCTCGAACCACGAGAGTTGATGAAGTATTCAATTGGTGTCAAACCTTGTTTGAATGAAGATTTGATAGGTGTGTCGTTCTTAACACCGGAAGCTGTGGCTTTAATACCAATCATACCGCAGTCTTGGTTCAACTGAACGGCGTTACCACGAGCACCAGAACCAACCATCAAGTTGAATGGATTGAATGTATCCATGTCTTTAACAACAGCATTTTGAACTTCGTTAACAGCTTCGTTCCAAATTGCAACGTTTTCATTGATCTTTTCGTCAAGAGTGATAAGACCACGACGAAGCAATTTTTCATTTTCAAGAACTTTTGCTTCAGCTTCTTTCAAGATTTCAGCTTTTTCTTTTGGTTCTTGAATGTCATAAATATTAACAGAGATAGAAGCCAAAGTTGAATATTTATAACCAATATCTTTAAGTCTATCAACAAGTTTAGAACATTCTGTTGTTCCAAATTTGTCATAACAATCAGCAACAAGTTTGCCCAAATCTTTCTTCTTAACAGGTTTGTTGATTTCAAGATCGCAAACATTTTCTGGATTGCTTCTGTCAACATATCCCAAGTTTTGTGGAATGATGTTGTTGAACAAAATTCTACCAACAGTAGTTGTAACTCTCTTTGTATATGTCTTTCCGTCAACCTCTTTTGAAAGTCTGACAGTGATTTCTGCTTGCAAATCCAAATTCTTTGTTTGGTATGCATAGATAACTTCGTTCTTAGAAGCGAAGATAGACCCCTCTCCCTTTGCACCTGGCTTAACCAAAGTCAAGTAATAACAACCAAGAACAACGTCCTGAGCAGGAGTAACGATAGGTTCACCATCAGCAAGTTTCAAAATGTTGTTGGAAGCGAGCATCAAAGTTCTTGCTTCTGTTCTTGCATCGATAGAAAGAGGAATGTGAACAGGCATTTGGTCACCATCGAAGTCAGCGTTGAATGCGGCACACACAGATGGGTGAAGTTTAATTGCCTTTCCTTCAACGAGAACTGGTTCAAATGCTTGAACTGAAAGTCTGTGAAGAGTTGGGGCACGGTTCAAAAGAACTGGGTGATCTTTGATAACATCAGCCAAAACGTCCCAAACAATAGGCTTTTCTCTTTCAATCATACGTTTAGCACTCTTGATGTTGTTTGATTGATTCATATCAATAAGTCTGTTGATGATGAAAGGTTTGAAAAGTTCAAGAGCCATTTCTTTTGGAAGACCGCATTGATACATCTTAAGTTCAGGACCAACAACGATAACTGAACGACCAGAATAGTCAACACGCTTACCAAGAAGGTTTTGTCTGAATCTACCTTGTTTACCGCCGAGCATAGCAGTAAGTGATTTTAAATCTCTTTGCTTACTGCCTTGAACAGGTTTTCCACGTTTACCATTGTCAATCAAGTTGTCAACGGCTTCTTGAAGCATTCTCTTTTCATTTCTGATGATGACATCAGGAGCTCCAAGTTCCATCAACTTTTTCAAACGGTTATTTCTGTTGATAACACGACGATACAAATCGTTCAAGTCACTTGTTGCGTATCTACCACCGTCCAATGGAACCATAGGACGCAAATCTGGTGGAAGAACAGGAATAACATCAAGAACCATCCAAGTTGGATTGTTTCCACTCTTTCTGAAAGATTCAACAACATCAAGTTTCTTTGCAGCCTTAACCTTTCTTTGTCCTTTTGATGTTTTGATTTCTTCTTTCAAAGCAGCACTTTCTTTTTCAAGGTCAATGTCGCCAAGTAATTTCTTGATTGCCTCAGCGCCCATACCAGCATCAAAACTGCCATAGCCATATTTTTCAATAGCGTCACGATATTCCTTATCATTCAAGATTTGTTTATATTCCAAATCTGTGTTTTTAGGGTCTGTAACGATGTAGTTGATATAATAAACTACTTGTTCCAAAGTTTTTGGAGTCAAGTCAAGGAGAGTTCCAATTCTTGAAGGAATAGATCTGAAATACCAAAGATGAGTGCAAGGAGCAGCAAGTTCAATGTGTCCCATTCTTTCACGACGAACTTTTGATCTTGTAACTTCAACCCCACATTTGTCACAGACAACGCCACGGTAACGAATTCTCTTATATTTACCGCAGTGACACTCCCAGTCCTTCTTAGGTCCAAAAATCTTTTCGCAGAAAAGACCGTCCTTTTCAGGTTTCTGAGTTCTGTAATTGATAGTTTCAGGTTTTGTTACTTCGCCATGAGACCATTCTCTGATTTTTTCAGGTGAAGCAATTCCTATTTTAATTTTTTCAAAGTTATTAAGTTCAAACATATCAAATTCCCCTTAATTTTTTCATGTGAACATATGCTCACTTATTTTTCAAATGTTTTCACATTCAAAAACTCATAAAGTTTGGTTCCCCAGAACTATTCGTCAAAATCTCCAAAATCATCGAAGAGATCAATATCTTCAAGACTTGAAGGCATTGCTGTTTCTTCTTCAATTTCTTTTTGAACTTCTGTCTTTTCGTCAGTGTCAGAAATCATATCATCAATGTCAATTGTGACATTCTTCAAATCTTTCTCAACATCTGCGTCAAGTCCAACCTTGTCTTGTTCGTCTTGAGAGAGTTCTGGAAGTTCAATCTCTTCATCATTTTCTGTCAAAATCTTGACATCAAGTGCAAGAGCTTGCAATTCCTTAACCAAAACTTTGAAGCTTTCTGGAATTCCAGGTTCAGCAATAGGTTGACCTTTGACAATAGCTTCAAAAGTTTTAACTCTTCCGACAACGTCATCGGACTTAACAGTAAGCATTTCTTGAAGAACGTGAGAAGCACCATAAGCTTCCAAAGCCCAAACTTCCATTTCACCAAATCTCTGGCCACCAAAGAGTGCTTTACCGCCGAGTGGTTGTTGAGTGATGAGAGAGTATGGTCCAATTGAACGAGCGTGAATCTTGCTGTCAACCATGTGGTTAAGTTTAAGCATATATTTCATACCAATAGTGGTTTTGTTTTCAAAAGGTTCCCCTGTTCTGCCGTCGTAAAGTTGAACTTTGCCATCAGCAGGGAAGTTGTTCTCAACCAAAAGTTGTTGAATCTTTTCTGCATCAGCACCATCAAAGTCAGGAGTTGCAACCTTCCAACCAAGAGAGCCAGCAACAAGACCCAAGTGAACTTCCAAAACTTGTCCCAAGTTCATACGAGAAGGAACGCCAAGTGGGTTGAGAACGATGTCAAGAGGACGACCATTAGCCATGAATGGCATATCAGCTTCTGGCATAACGATTGAGATACAACCTTTGTTTCCGTAACGTCCACTCATCTTGTCGCCGACAGAGAGTTTTCTCTTCTGAGCGATAAAGACTTTAACAAGTTCATTAACTCCTGGTTCAAGTTCGTCTTTGTTCTTTCTGCTGAACACTTGAACATCAACGACAACACCGCCCTTACCATGTTGAACACGAAGTGATGTGTCTCTAACTTCTCTAGCCTTTTCACCAAAGATAGCACGAAGCAATCTTTCTTCAGGAGAGAGTTCAGTTTCACCCTTAGGAGTAACTTTTCCAACCAAGATATCTCCCGCTCTAACCTCAGCACCAATTCTGATGATACCATTTTCGTCAAGGTTCTTGAGAGCATCTTCACCAAGATTTGGAATATCTCTTGTGATTTGTTCATCACCAAGTTTTGTTGTTCTACATTTCAATTCTTCAACTTTCAAACAGATTGAAGTAAAGACATCTTCTTTAACCAATCTTTCATTGATAAGGATAGCGTCTTCGTAGTTGTAACCTTCCCAGTTCATGTATCCAACAAGAACGTTCTTACCAAGAGCAAGTTCTCCGTTATCAGTTGAATATCCATCAATAATAACTTCACCTTTCTTAACTTTTTCACCTTTAACGACGCAAGGTTTTTGGTTGAAGCAGGTTTCGTCATTAGTTTTGTCAAATTTAATCAAGTTGTAGATGTCGATGTCGCCTTTAACATTCTTAACACGAACTTCGTCAGCACTGACATAAACAACTTCACCGTCTTCTCTTGCAAGTTGAGTATATCCACAATCATGAGCAACAATTGCTTCCATACCAGTTCCAACGATTGGAGCTTCTGGTCTAAGAAGAGGCACTGCCTGACGTTGCATGTTTGCACCCATCAACGCTCTGTTCGCTTCGTTTGAGTTAACGAAAGGAATAAGTGATGTAGCAACAGAAATGAATTGTCTTGGAGAAGCATCAACAAAATCAACTTGTCTTGCAGGCACTTCGATTGCGTAATCTTTGTGACGGCAAACAACTCTCTTGTTGATGAATCTTCCTTCTTCATCAAGTGGTTCGGTTGCTTGTGCGATGTAAGCAGTGTCTTCAATGTCAGCCATGAAGTATTCACATTTGTCAGAAACCTTTCCTGTTTCTTTGTCAACTCTTCTATATGGAGTTTCAAGGAAACCATATTCGTTAACCTTTGCATAACTTGTCAAAGTGTTAACAAGACCGATGGCCTGACCTTCAGGAGTTTCAATAGGACAAATTCTACCATAGTTTGTGTAGTGAATATCACGAACTTCAGCATCAGCTCTTTCCTTCTTGATACCTCCAGGACCAACAGCGGAAACACGACGTTTTTGTGTGATTCCAGAAAGTGGGTTAACTTGATCCATAAGTTGAGAAAGCTGAGAAGATGCAACGAAATCTCTAAGCGCTCTGTTGATTGCTTTAGGGTTGACAATTTGTCTTGGAGTAACTTCAGAAAGTTCCTTTCCTTGCAAAGTTTCTCTGATGTTTGCAACAAGTTTTGTCACACCACTACGGAAGTGGTCATAGAAAAGTTCACCAACTGTTGCAATTCTCTTATTTGACAAGTGTTCAATCTTGTCTGTCTTTGCAATATCTTCCAAAACATCGAGATACATGCTTATTGCTGCCAAGATGTCGTCCATGGTGAGAGTTGTGATCATCAAATCCTTAGCATGTTCTTTGATTGCTTGCATTCTTTTTTCTTTTGTTTTGTTTTCTTTCAAAATTTCAGCAAGAACTGGATAGTAAACTTCTTCCAAAATTCCGAGAGATTTTTCATCACAAGGGAAAACATCAGAAAGTTTAACTCTGTTGTTTCCTCTCATCAAATATTTTTTGTCTGGAAGTTGAATCCAAACTTCATTCACGCCACTAGCTTTGATTTTGTGAGCAATTTCTGGAGTTGCTTCTTGTCCAGCCTTAGCAATGATTTCGCCATCTGGAGAGATGACATCTTCTGCCAAGATATGTCCCAAAACTCTTCTTTCAATAGAGAATTTCTTGTTAAGGTTATATCTTCCAACTCTTGAAAGGTTGTACCATTGTTCTGAGAAGAACCAAAGGTTCAAATAACTTCTTGTTGTTTCAGCAGATGGAACATCAGCAGGTCTTGTCTTTCTAGCAAATTCCAAAAGGGCTTCTTCTTGAGTGTTTTGTGTTTCTTTTTCAAGAACATTTTTGATAAGTCTGTGGCCACCAAACAATTTTGAAATTTCATCAGCGGTGTATCCAAAGCACTTAAGAAAAAGTCCAAGTGTGATTTTGTGTTTTCTGTCAAGAACAACTTTGAGAACTTCATTTGCCCCCTGTTCAAATTCAATGTACATACCACGCTTAGGAATAATCTGTCCGTGGAGAGTGGTGTTGTCTCTTGTCTTATCTCTCAAAAGATAGTAGTTTGGAGATTTGATAATTTGATTAACAACAACTCTTTCAACGCCATTGAAGATGAAAGAACAATCTTCGGTCATATAAGGAATATCACCCAAGAAAACAACATCTTCAACTGCCTGACCAGTCTCTTCAACAACAAAACGAGTCTTGACATTGAGTGGAATAGAATAAGTTGCACTTCTTCTCTTGCACTCTTTCTTTGAATATTTTGGCTCTTTGTCCATCACAACATCAAGGAAATAGAGTTTTGCTTTTCCAGAATAATCAACGACAGGAGAAAATTCATCAAGAACTTCCTTGATGCCGTTTTCAATGAAATCTTTATATGAGTTTCTTTGGATTTCAAGAAGAGGTGGAATATCGATATAGTCTTTGAGTTGAGCAAAGGTATATCTTTCCGTTTTACCGAATTTTTGTTTTTTCATGATATCAGACATAATACACTCCTCAAAAAATTTAAAAAAAGGAATATGGGGGCATAGAAACCTCCTTATTCCCTAATTTTTAAGTTAAAAATGGTAAAAATTTTTCAACATTGCGCCAACTAACCAATTAATTATAACAATTTGGCATCAGAAAGTCAATAGTTTTTCAAAACTTTTTTAAATAATTTTCTACGAGAATTATACCATAAAAAATTAAAATTAATCAAACGAATTCAACAAAAAATTTATTTTGTATAAAAATTATAAATCTCTTTGTCGAATTTCGCGTTTTTGATCATCTATTTTTGCCTGTCTTTTTATTGATTTCTTAAGATCCCTAATTGGATTTTTGCTTTCAGTGAAAGGTTCAAGCAACAATTCGACCGCTGAAGGAGAACTTTTTGATATTTCATCAGATTGAACATTTCCTTCCATTTTCCTATTCTTAAGAACCACCTTTGCAGATTTAACAAATTGTTTAGAAAGTGTAACATGTTGTTCGCCACTTATTAAAGATTTTTTGATCGCCAAACCTTTGCTTTCCAATGCAGATTTCAATGTCATTTTTTCTTCTTGCCCCATTCTTGGACCATCAACATAAGTTTTGACTTCTTCACAATCAGTATTTGCACCATTTGCCAACAACAGATTAATCATTCTCAAATCTTGTTGTTCTATTGCTTGGATCAAAAATGGTCTTTTAATCTTATAATGCTCAACAAAGCCACCATTTTCCAATGCATCTTCTTCTCTCATGAATGTCATACCCTCTGCATTTGGACCAATCAAAAAACCATTTGCAACAGCAGAACTATTAACATTTGCTCCCAAATCAATGGCTTCTTGTGCCGCTTCCAAATCTCTGTCTTGTATAGCCCTAAACAGTTTTAAATTAAGTTCATCTTTAACCATTATAATTACCTCCAACTAATCTTCTTAACAATTATACATAAAAGAACTTATTTTGTCAATGCACGAGTTTGATTGAATAAAAAAGGAAGCAAAACCGCCTCCTCTTTTATATTGAACTTGAAGTGAGTGTAGGATCACCATACAAATTAAGTCTCAAATAAGAGCCCGCTTTTAAAGTTGGGTCCGTAGTCTCAAAACTAATATCACAATAATATTTGACATTATTTGAACTAAGTGAAGTTGCATAAATTGTTTGCAAAGTTTCTCCAATTCCATTCTCTTTTGTTCCAATGGTTAACCTTGGAATCTCATTCTCATCTGGCAAGACTTTCGCCGTTAATTTTAAATTTGCCAAAGATTGAGACATATCAAGTGCTTTATTTTCGCCAGTTAAAGATATGTAACAATTTGATACAGAGTGAGAAATTGAACTCTTGTTCGCACCAACAATACCACCAACAAATACATCAATACCTGTACCATAAAGATAAACTATCGAATTTGCAGAAATGATAAAGTTGTTTGTTTTATATTTTTCTTCTTCTCCCACACTTGCACTTTCATCCAAACTTGAAGAAAGATTTATGATTGAGTTTGAACCAACATTTCCAACAAGTCCACCCATACCAACTTCAGTTAACCTATGTCCGTAAACATACATATTTGCATTGACGTTGACATCTGTGAAATAGATTGTGTTTGAAGGAGCGTTAATATAACCAACAACACCACCCACATAAGTGAAACCAGTAAGATTTGCATTCACTGTCACATTATCAAATTCAGAAGCCCCTGTAACAAGACCTACAATTCCACCGAGATATTCAACTCCTGTGCTTGCACTTTCATTGCTTATGGTGATTGATTGTGACATCTCAATGTTTGAAATGTTTCCACCACTGACAAGCCCAGCATAACCACCCAAAGCAGTAGGCATATTAGGTGTTTTCATAAAGTTTGTAAATGATTCAAGCATTCCAACAACCTTCACATCATCAACAGTTCCCTTTGACTCGCCAACAACCAATCCACCATAAGAATAGGCATTGACAAGCATTCCACTTTGCATTTCAACAAGAATTTTTGAAACGTTCACATTTTCATCGATAAGACCAAACACAAGCCCTGCCTTGTCACCCAAAACAGAAACCACAGCATCTGTTTCACAATCATAGATCGAACCTGTTCCGCTTGCAACACCAATCAAAGAACCTGCAAATGAATAAGACGAATATTCCAACAAACCTGAATTGAAATCATTTGAAGATGATTGATATCTTGCTTTTGCACTATATTGTGAATAAAGATTCTGAATGTTGTAGCGTCCAATTGCAAGACCGACTGCACCACCAACAATGTTCTTGCCAACAACGACAATTTGCTCTGAAGTTGAGCGAGTCAAGTTGACATTGTAGATGTTTCCGCTATCAACCTTACCAACCACTGCACCAACAACATCAGTGTTAGAGAATGAAACAGCTTGTGGATTGATGTTGAAGTTCATAATTGTTCCAACCGCGTCAAGAATTGTTGAACTTCCAAGTTCTGCAAACATACCTGCGGAGGTCATTGCCTCACTAGAAACCAAAGACATTCCAGAAATTGTCATGAAGTTTCCTTCCAAATACCCCATAAACTTTGTTTTGTAAAGTTTGCTATTATAAAGATATTCTGAATAGTCGATGTTAGAAATAATTCTATAATAAGAATAGTTGTAATTTGCAGCATTATTCTCTTGCAAGATGTAATTTTCCATATTTTCTGCACTGCTTATCAAGATCGGATTATAAACACTTCCAAGAGGATTGCTGTTTGATGTGTATGTGTATATATATTTTGCAGAAGTTGCCCCAGTCACATCATCAACAATAGTTTCAATTCTTTCAAGTTCTCTTTGAGAGAAAGCCACAATGTTTGGAGCAACCAACTCCAATCTTCCAATGTTAAAGACAGAACCATTGAAGTTTGCCAAATTGCCAGCATCATCATTAAAGAACCAAACAGAACTGATTTCCCTGCCCTCAGCAACAACATATGATGAGAAGAATTTTTCAAGTCCGCCCTCTCCAAACTCGGCAATGGTCAAAGGTGTGATATCAGTGTTTTCATTCAGAGTAATCTCTCCAATGCTTACATTGATGTCAACTGTTAATTCATTATTTATTCTCACATTTTCTTGAGATAGATAATAACAATCTTTGATAATTCCACTTTCGTCATCATTATATCTTGCAAAGCCATAGTTTGAAGTCTGTTCACTTTCCAAAACGCTTGTAGAGAAACATCTTTCAACATTTCCAGAGTTTTCATAAACAAAACCCGAAGCAAACGCACCACTTTGTCTAAGCGTGATGTTGGAATAACAATCTTCAACGCTTCCGCTGTTTGTATAAACAAAACCGGAAATATTGTAACTTGATTGAATTGAATTATCTTCTCCGTAATAGAACATCATGTTGCTTGTCGCCTGTCCACTGACATAAGATGTGTGGATTTCACCACTGTTTGAAACGGCAAAACCGGCAGTAAATTCACTTGTGGTGTTTGTTTCATTTTTAAGTGAGGCGCCCAAGTAATATGAACTTGCAATAATACCCGAATTTTGTCCAACAAAGCCTGCCAAGTTAACATTACAGAAAATGTTAATTTTAGAACGAGAATTTGTGATGTATCCCGTATTGTTTGCAACAAGTCCTGCAACATATGAAGTTTGAGCTGTTGTTGCACAAACTACTGACAAACTTTCACTTCCAGTTGAACTTCCAATATGGCAGTTTGTGATAATTCCGTTGTTTGTTGCTGCAAGCAGTCCAACATTAAATGTGCTTACATTCATTCTTATCACAACATCACTTGTCATCATGATTGTGACATTTTGCAAGATAGAGTCTTCGGCAATTGATGAGAACACACCAAAATCAGAAAGAGTGTCATAAGAATATGTCCCCGCCATACGGAGATAATATCCATTTCCGTCAAGTCCAGCAATGTTTGCAGTGATTGGAGAGAATTGCTCCAATCCATTTGCTGAAGCATATTCACTGCCTGGCAAAGTTATGTCATTCAACAAGATGTACCATTCGCCATCTTGCATATCCAAAAATTCTTCATATGTTTCAATAGGGATTGGGCTGTCTTCTGTGCTTTGTTGATGAACATCAAACGAGAACACTGTATAAATTGGATTGGAATTTGTCGAAATTGCACTGTAAGCATACAAACCATTTCTCATTGTGTAGTTTGCACTTGCAGAGAAATGATAGATGTCACTTTCTGACTCATAAATTCTCAGCGGTGTAACCACAAAAGAATTTATTGAGTAATAATCTGTTCTGATTGCCTTGCCTTCAGCAAGTTCTGTTGCTTCTCCGTTCAGGTAAACAGTCCATTTGATATTCTGCGTCATGTCTGCCACAAAATCTTCAACTTCTCTGTTTACAACAGCATTAGAGTCATCATATTCCATAAACTCTCTGATGGCAAATTCCAATGTATAAGGGTTTCCAATGGCTGTTGAAATCACACCATTTTCCATTCCCTTGACAATGTCTTCATAGACTCCATCGACATAGACATAATTCAAAACATATTCCATGACATAAATTGTCAGCGTGTCGGTCGTTGTTACAGTGACATTGTCAACGGTTTTTGTTGCAACTGTATTGATTTCAATTTTATAACCAACATCATTGTTGTAATTGATGCTTTCAGATGTAACACTCAAAACATATTGACCATTGACTTTGGAAACATTTGCAATAAAGTCATTGGTTGAAGTGATAGAGATTTGGTCTTCACTGAATCCATAATAATCCAAATTCAAATTGTAAGAAAGTCCACGAGCAACATAATAAACCCCACCAAAATCTTCTTTGTCTGCAAATGTCAATTTTGCATAACTTCCAAGTTTTGTTTTAAGCATGATTGTTGAAGGCATTGAATATTGACCTTCATTTCCATAAGTCACAGAAACGTCAAATCCAACATCAACACCATCATCAACATTGTTTGAAGGCATGTAATATGAAATATAAATTTTGCCTGTGTAACTTACAGATGAATTTTCACCATTATCTTCAAAACTTTCATTCAAAGAATTGAAAAGGTCAATCATTTCTTGATATGTAAAACTGAAAGTTCCGTTTGTGTACCTTCCAAATGTCTGTGCCAAAACATATTCTTTGCTTGCATCAGCATTGATTTTTTCATAAGCAAATGTGAAGGTTGCTTCACTCGCTCCCTCAAGATAATTTGCTGCATTGTTTGTTATAGAGAATTCATCAAAGACCGCTTCAACTGGGTCAAGTGAAATCTCCAAAATTCCTCTTTGAGAAGGAACAACAATTTCATCTGCAACAGAAATATCATTGAAGTTTGAATAGTTATTAACACTTACATAGTTGATTTCAGCTTCGTCGAGCAAAATCTTGAAAGAATATGTCACACCATTTTCAAGTTCACTGCAATAGAGATGAACGGTGTATTCCCCATAAATATCATTTTCAAATCTATTTAAGAACTTGTCTCCACTTGCATTGATTTGACAACTGAATTCAAAGACATTCTCACCTGTTCTTGAAAATCTCAAATTGAACAAATCAGATTGAGTGATTGTGTTCATGTAAGCAAGCCAAGCGTCTTCACGATTTTCTGCAGTGTCAAATTGAGTTAAATTCTCTGGCAATCTGTTTTGAACCAAACTTCCATTCTTATCAAAAATTTGATAGAAAACAAGTTCATTCTTGTTTGTAGAAACAACCGTCACAGTGTCCTTGAACGTGTTGTTTGTCTGCATTGAGTGATATTTTGAATTTGTTCTTATTGAAGTTGCAGATTCTTTGTATGTGACATTCAAATTGATGGTAGATTTGTCAAGTGCATAATAGAATTCATACTTTTCTGTTCCAATTTGAATGACAACCTTGAGCATTGGCGTCAAACTGTAAGTGTCAACATCTCCCTCATTTGCAGTTTTTGATTTATCCTTGAAGAAAACAATTGTTTGTTTGTTGATTTGCACTGAAGAGAAATATGGTTGTTCGTAATAAGAATCAATGTCACTGACATCAGGATTTGTTACGAGCACATAAGAATTTGTTTCTGCATCATATGTGAAATATTCTTTTCCATCAACAATCGCTGTGTCAGAAGTTTTCACATATTCTGTTTTTTGTGCAGAAGGCACTTCAATTTGAGTGTTTTTAGAAAGGTTATAACTTACATTTTTGTATGTCAACACTCCGCCAGTAGTGATTGTAAATTTGTCACCATTATATGTCACACCGTCATTCAAATTGTATGTTGGAACGACATGAACATTGGTATTTGAATTTCCATAAATGTTCAAATTGCTTCCATCAGTGATGTTAACACCGTTGATATTTCCACTGGTATAGAAGATTGAAGAAGAAACATCTTTATCAAAATAGTTGACAATGTAAATGTAGATTACTCTTGATTGAACAACATTCAAAATGCTTGTCAAAGTGATTGTCGCAAGTCCCGTTCCTTTAACAGTCAAATTTCCATTGACATCAACTGATAATATGTTTGAATTTGAAGATGTGATGTTGACATCTTGACTTCCCAATGAGAAAGGATAAAAGTTTGAATTTGGATTGATAAAGTTCAAATCTTCAATTTCATCTTGGGCACTTGCATTGCCTTCTTCGTTAAGTTTTCCTTGAACTGAGAAGTAATACATAAAGTAAACGCCAACATCAGCAGTTGCACCACCACTTGGTGTCATAGCGTATTCACTCTCGTCCAAAGCCAAGTCAACTTCTTTGAATTCAAACCTGTATGATTGAGTGATATGAATTCCGTCTGAAGCAACATTGAGAATGATGTAATCGCCATAATAATTTGCAACAGAAACAGAATTGTCCACAACAACATCAGTGCTTTCAACTTCTGTAAAATCTCTCTTCAAATATGAATATGCCTTAAACGAATAGGTTGCATAACTTCTTGAGTTTCTTGTTGAGTTTCCAACAGCATAGAAAGTGGTTTTTGAAAGTTCTGTATCATCTGGCAAATTGTCCAATCTCTTGAATTTGATTATTGATGATGCATAGAAGTTGTTTCTTCCATCATCAACCGCTTCAATAACATTTCCTGTGCCAAAATTTGTGTAAACGCTGTAATCAACAGCATAAGTGTCATAACCAGCAATTCCACCAACATATTCATTTGCTCTGAGGAAGACTCTTGAAGTGTTGTTCAATACATCAATTGTTGCAACCTTCAATGTGTCAGCGTAACCAACAATTCCACCAACAGCATCAATATAATTCACGGTTTCAGATGTGTCAATCTCTCCACCAACAAGCAAATTGGATATGGTATTTCCAGTCATAGGCATATCGGTATCAAGCAAAATTTCATTCAAACTCGTTGTTCCTGTGTTGTAAGTCGCAACACCGACAGCACCACCAACATAAACCTTGTCATAGTCATTATAATTCTTTGTTCCAGTGACAGAAATCATTGTGTATGCCGAATAAGCAGCATAGCCATAAAGTTTCAAACTTGAAGAAGAAATCTTTTTAATAACCCCAGAAGAAGCACCTGCGATACCACCGGCATAGACATTTGTTGAGGCAGTCGCAATATTGACAAATCCTTCATAATAAGCCAAGTTTTTGCTGTTTTGTCCAGTGTAATCTCTGCTACTTAAAAGAACATTTCCCTCATCATCATATTTGATTCTGTTTCCATTCTCGTCAATGGCATACTTATCTTTGTCAACAAAAATTTTGTTATCGGCATCATCAATGATGTAGTTGTTTCCATTTTCATCTGTATAAATCACTTTATCGCTATAGACTTTATAGTTATATCCCGTGCCGTCATATTTTGTAAAGTCTTGAATTATGCTTCCATAATTCACTCCGGCAACAGCACCAAAATACAACACTCTTTGACTTTGCACCATGTTGATTGAGGACTCGCCAATTCTCACACCAACATTTATCATCTCACCTTTATTTACAGCGGACAAAAGTCCAACATAAGCCCTTGAAGAAACATTCAAATCAAATTCACCAGAGAAAGAAACATTTTCTATTGTTGGCGTAACCAAATCTGAATTTGGATCATCAGCATCAACCCTATAAGGTGCATTCAATTGAGCAATAAGTCCTGTGTAGAGAATATCCACACTTCCACTGATGGTTTCTTTTCTGACAGTTGCAGAGAAGTTATTTTCCGAGACAACAATATTTGTTATCGCCGCCTGGGAGTTTGAACCAATAATTGAACCACTAAATCCATAAAGAACGTTTTGACCATCAACATTCAAAATTCCAATAGGTGTAAAATTTCTAACAGTTGACATATCAATAACAGTGGAAATTTCGTAGTGACTTTTCAAAGTTGTTTCATTTGCATTGATTCCAACCACATCTTCTGCAGTTTCAAGCAAATAAGGATTTGCTCTTGAACCATTTCTATATTGCACATCGATGACAATTGGTTGCAAATTGGCTGCAATTGATGTGTAAGAATCTCCCCATTCAGCAGGATAGATATAAATTCTTCCAGTCAAATAGTCCTCAATGTTCACAATATTGTCTTTGTTTTCGTTGAAGAAATCTTCACAAGAAAGATTAACCGTATAAACCCCGCTTGCACTTTCAGAAGTGTCAATGTTCCAAGTAACCATGTTAACATAAGGGTTTCCATTTGTTCTCACAAATTCCACTCTAACATTTTTATTGGTTGAAGTTGTTGGATATGTGTAAACCCCAATGCTGTAATTCAATGTATTGTTTGAGAAGTTTAATTCAGTCAAACTTGTTGCCAAAGAAATGCTTTCAACAGATTGATAAAGTCTTGTCTCAATCTGACAATCATATTTCTTTGTTGAATTTCTCTGTCTAAGATTTGCACTTAAAGAAAGATTGTAAACCGCCTGCATATTGTTTCTATATGTAAAGGAATCCATGTCGAAAGTTCCATAAGTGTCAATTGAATAGATGTTTGAGAATTCAACAGTATAAGTTGCAACAACATCTCCAATCTCGTTTCTGTCAACATATTCAAAATCACTTGATAAGAACATCAAACCGTTTGTCAAAACAAGCATGATGGTCTTTGTTTCAGATTTCGTTTGTCCATCAAGAACATAAGTTTTGGTAACCTTAGCTTCCGTCACTGTTGATGCAGTTGTGTAGGTGTTGTTACCATCGCTTGAATAAACAACCTGAGCATAGAAATAGATGAATTTTCTGTTATATTTTTCATAAACCATTTCTGTGTAGATTTGGTCATTATTGATGGTGTAAATGTAGTCACCATTACTCTCAACAGCATCGTCAAAAATGTCAACAAACGCTTTTTCATCGAAGAAATATTGATAGAAATTCATTGAATTTGCGTAATTTGCAACAGGTGTCAAAGTTGCTGTTTCGTCTTCTTCCTGCAAACTTCCAGAAACGTTACCTGTCACGTAATAAACAACATTGTTCAAAGCAAAATTGTCGCCATTTTTCATGTAAAATTCGTCAACTAATGAATAAGAACTCACATTGACATAAAGTTTGATTTCCTTAGATTTTGTTCTGAAGTCTTCCACCTCAAGACCGGTCAAAGTGAATGTAATTTTTGTCATTCCATTGTCGAGAGTGGAGATTCTATAGGTGTTGTTAACTTTGGAAACAGAAACAAAACCACTTTCATTAGGAACATACTTGATTCCATCAGAGTTGACATTTGCTGTAATTGTAAACTGAGCCACATTGCCAAATGTCACCCCTGTTTTTGTGGAAGGATTCAAAATTTCAATGTTCAAAGCATTGTCAAAGTCAGCGTTATCTTCAACACTATAATATGCTTCCGTAACCGCTTCATTCCCCTCATTTGTAAGTTGAATGTTCGTTGTGTCAGATGAAAGAGTTCTTATGACATTAAATGTCAAATCAATTGGCATACCATTGTCAAGATAAACACGATAAACACCAATTCCAGTAAGTCTTGGCGTCAAAGACAAATTGAGATAGAATTTGTCACCAACTTCGGTGTATGGATTTTCATCATTTGTATCAATTTCCAACACATCAACACCACTTAAGAATGTGTATGTTGTATATTGAAAAGCATGGTCTGCATAAACTTGCAAGTCAAAGTTTTTGCTTCCACCGTTATAATCCAAATAGAAATAATTGCTTGAATAATTCTCATCAACCAAAACAGAAGTTGCACCTGCAATGATACTGCAATTGATATCAATTGTCAGTTCATCACCTTCTTGCAAAATGTTGCTTTTCAAGTGAACTGTGACAACCAAATTTGAAATTTGATTGATTCCCAACTTTCCTCTTATATAGAACGGTGTATCCAAATCTGTATAGAGTCTGCCGTCACCAGAATTTACTGTCATGTTGTTGTAAATAATATCAAGATATGTGCTGTCGTAAGTAAAGTAAACCCCTTCATAATTTGGAGATGAAGAATATCCAGAAATGACATCAATCAAAAGTTCATTCCAACCAAATTCTGGATAACGATAATAGTTATACAAAATCAATCTGTCCGGTTCAGAAGTTCCGTTAACCGTCAGCCCAGTTGGTGCAATTTGAATGTCAACAGTGTAATCTTTTCTTATGTTCACACTTTCATCATCAATTCCCTGAGCAATGTCGTAGAAAATGTCAAAAGACAAGTTTGTTGTTGCCTGTGTTTGAGAATTTTGGGAAATTTTCAAATAATAAACAGTTTTATCTTCATCATCTTCCGCTTCAAAATCAAAGAAATCAATGTCAACATAATTGTTTGATTGGGTTTTTGCCATCTTCAATGGAGAGTCAGCAATGGAGTTGTCCATCTCGATTTTCAAGACATATTGAACCATGTGAGTGTTGTTTGGAACAATGACAATTTCATCACTTTCAAGCGGTTGAAAATCAACAGCCCCAGTGTTAATATCCATATAACCACCAGTAATTGTGGCGTTTATATCTGGCAAAACATAAACTGAAGCAACATCATAGACAATGTTTTCATAGTCTTCATTGCCAACAGAGTGGTCATAGACTGCCATAAACAAAAACTCGCTCTGCAAATCTATTTCACTCTCGACACCATTCAAACTCAAAATCAAAGAATTGGTTTCATTTTTAACCAAACTAACTTTGTCAAATTGTTGAATTGTCGCCTCTGCATAGTTGACACCATCAAAGAAACTTGCCAAGCCTTCTTCCAAATCCAAGTCTGTCAAAGTGTATGTATTGAAATTGATGTCACTTCTAGGTTGCAAATAATAATAAGTCAACTCTTTGTGTGTTGTGTTGCTGTCAAAAATAAACAAGTCAGAACTTGGAACAAAATCTGTTTTGTTTGAAACATACAAAACGCTGTTGTCAAACTCCATAGAAGAAGACCATTGTTCAACATAGACGTCAACAACACACTCTTTTCCTGCCTCCAAAGTGCTGACAGAAAGCTCTCCATGTCCTCCAGCAACACCAGTGACAGTCACTTTGATTTCATTATTGCTTATGTAAACTGGATCAGAAACACTGAAAACTGCAGTTTGCCCATCAGCACGAGGATTAACCTGAATTTTGTTGCTGAAACCACTTTGATAGTTTTCAATTGTGAAGGTCAAATCAACACTTTCACCAACCTCCAATTCAATTGATTGCTTGTCAGAGACAAGAGAAATTTTGCTGTAATCCACCGAACAGCCAACAAAAAAGAAACCTGCAAACAAAAATGCAAACATTCCACAAATGCTTATTAAAATGTTCTTAAAAACTTTTGTCATAGACTTCCTTTTAATTTGAATGTAAACAACTTATGATATCAAACAATAAACTATTTTCCTTCAAACAGTTGTTTCACATAATCTTGTGCAATAATCTGCACCGTCGTTCTTGCAGAAGGGCTTGTGATCAAGAATGCTTGACCAACGCCCGCAGTAACGATTGAGTTCTGTTCTTCTTCATTGATACCACCAGATTTTTCATACAACTGAACAAGGTCGTTGATATCTGCCGGAGCAAGCGAGAAGATAAGAGAATATTGACACGCGTTAATAACCGCAGTTGATTGACGCCTGATTTCTTCAGTTCCAACGAAGTCGGAAATGTTCTGAGTAATGATGATTTGCATACCGCCGTACTTTCTGATACGCTTAGCCATTTGAGCCATGAAGTCCAAAGCGATAGGATATTTTGGGTTAATGAAGATGTGCGCCTCATCAACCGCAACAATAATCTTTCTGTTCTTACGATACTTTTTGTTGAAATCCTTGTTGTTAATGATTTCGTTGTTCAAATATCTAAATACCAAAAGCATTTGAGCGTTTGTAACAGTTGGGTTGTTTCCAGCAACAAGGGACTGGAAGTTGAATGTAACGAAGTTTTCGTTTGTTTCAATAGATGTTGGACCATTCCACAAAGAGCTGTTTCTTCCACCTGTTGCGAACTTTTTGATGTAAGTTTCAACCGTCATCAAATTTCTCAAAGAGAATTCATCCTTTGCCGTTTTGATTCTTCTCAAAATCAAATCATAGAGAGCGTCAAAAGTTGGATAATCTTCCGGTTTAAGCCTTGCAAGGTTTGTTCTGTAGTCAATGCCAAACTCCTTATACATATCAATGATAAGAGAGTTCAAAACTTCAAACGCATCAGCGTTGATTCCTTCCAAAATAACTCTGAAGAATTGTTCCAAGAACTGCAAGTGTTGAGAGAAAGAGTCATCAACTTTCTTTGTAACAACTTTTTTCTTCTCAATTTTTCTTCCAAAAGCATCATATTCTTCTTCATCTTCGTCTTCTTCCTCGTCCTCAGACGCCTCCAAAGAAGCAATAACGTGGAAAGGATTGATGATACCATGAATGGAAGAACCAACATCGATAAACTTACCGCCAAGGTTTCTTGTCAAGTCTTGATATTCGTTTTCCGGGTCAAGAATGAAAATCTTACAGTTGTCAGCAGCAAGGTTTGTCAACAATGTTTTTGTTGCATAACTCTTACCAGAACCAGATTTTCCAATAACCATCATGTTTGAGTTAACTCTTTCTCTGTCTCTCTTGAAGAAGTCAACAAAAACTGGATATTCGTTGTCCCCGATGTAAATTCCATTAGGGTCTTGCAAAGCATTTGAAATAAATGGGAAAGTTGCTGCGAGTGTCGAAGTTGGAATACCTCTCATAGTGCTCTTGAAAGAATCTCTTTTTGAAATATTAGAAGAAATAAATCCATCAATTTGTCTTGAGAAAAGTTCGGAATATTTGAAGCCCTGTTGCTTAAGCATCGCTCTGACATCTTTCTTTGCAGCATCTTCAGCAACAATGTATGTGTTGACATTGAAAAGTTGTTGGTTGTTGTTTTTCAAACTAACAAGCAAATCTCTCAAAGTTTCAAGGTGAGTCTGAAGTTCGATTTGAGCGGAGCTTCTTCCAACTTTATAAAGTTTTGCTTCCATTTCCATGATTGCACGGTCAATTTGTTTTTCTGAGTCAAGTTTTGGAATTGGAGAGAATTTCATAACAACCTTAGTTCTGTCCAAAAGGAAAAATTGTGCACCCCATGCGTTTCCAACCTGCAAAGGATAGTCAATCAAGTTGTAACAACGATAGCATTGGTCGTCAAGGAAGTAACGCGCAATGTTGAATTTGATCTTGTCAGGAGTTGCCCAGTTTATGTATTCTGAAATTGGAATAACTTCCAAATCTCTTTCATCAAAGTTTTTTCCAAGGTTTGCCTTCAAAAAGACAACCAAATCAGTTCCTTCCAATCTTTTTGCAGTGATAGGGTTCAAAGATGAAGCCATCGCATTGATCATACCAGAAGTGGTGTTTTCCAAAATTTCCATATCTTTGTCATAAACAATCAAATAGAAATGGTCTTTGAAAATTTTGGACTGTCTGTTCATAAATTCATACAAAGAAACTCTTTCTTCAAAAATAGGAGCACGAGCGTCAATTTCTGCCTGAGAAATTTGTCCATCATATTGCATATCATACAAAACATCATACTTATGGTTTTCGTTGTAGATATATCTGTCCAAAATCATTGGCTTGCTGATTTTGATGATTGAACAAGTTTGATCACCATTAAGTCTTCGAAGAGCATTTGCAAAACTCTCAATGACATTGTCTTGATAATATTCA
This sequence comes from uncultured Christensenella sp., assembly GCA_905195085.1. Lineage (GTDB taxonomy): Bacteria > Bacillota > Clostridia > Christensenellales > UBA1242 > Caccovivens. The sequence goes on along the minus strand of CAJJUK010000003.1, from coordinate 33,244 downwards.
GTAAGCAAAGTGAAGAACATTGGTTGCACTTCAATAACTTGTGCATAATATTGTCCAAAGTTAATAAATCTGTCTTGATAGATGCTTTCGTATGCAATCATTTCATGAATGTCAGATTTTTTCTTTTCGCCGTCACCCTTTGAGAATTTTTTCTTCTGAACGGAATAGCGAAGCAAAAAGACCAACGTGTTATAAAAACGAGTGTCATCAGTGAATTTGAAGAACATTGAAACAGCGATAATGCACCAAGCAACACCAATCCAGATATGTAATTCAAAGTTTGCCATAAACAAAATAATGGCAATCACAGCAAAAATCAAGCCCAACAAAATATCAAGCCCTGTGACACCTCTGACAAATTCTGATTTAACTTTTGTCTTTCTAGGAATAACTCTAACCATACTTCCCCTCTTGTTTTAGATTTCGTTAAACAAGAAGCAAATTTTCCGTATAAGCGGAAATTGTTTTCCAAATCCACAATCAAACATCGTCAGTTCATAAGCCAAATCAATCTGCTTCTTTTACTTGTTATTATGATACTACAAATGACTTCAAAAATACAAATAAAATAAATAAAAAAATGACAATATATAAAATATATTTCCAAAAAAATACACCCAAAATTATTTTAAAAATTTCTGCTGACAAGTTTTTTATTTAAAAAAATAAAATAAAAACAACAATCATCGTACAATTAAACACAATTAAATCTATGGCAAAAACCAACAAAATTAACAAAAAAAATGCAAAAAAATCAATTTTTAATGCATTTTTTTGAATTTTTCGTAAATTTTTCGCAATTTTAAACTTTTTTTTATTTTTTATCTTTTAATTGCAAAAAACAATTGGTTTAATCGGTTATGTTTTTTAGCCTTCGCAACAACATTCTTTGAAATAGTCTCCCCCTTGGAAATTATTCTCTCGTTGTTGTATCCAAAGATGTCTTCTCCAACAACTTTGCCGACATAAAAACTTGAAGACAATGTCACTTTCTCTGGCATAGTCAAACTTTGAGAAGATTGAATTTGCACCAAACCATCTCCTTGAAGTTTTGGAAACCCTTTCTTTGTTTGAGTTTTCCTTTTCTTCTTAAATTCAACCATAACAACATCATTTCCAACATTTTTGATATGACGAGTCAAAATTTCGCACTTGTCAGTCAAAATTTTCTCCAACTTGTTTTTGTGGAACTTCGAACTGACAATCTTGCCCAAAAACACTCCTCTATCATCAAAAACAAATCTCCCTATCAAAGATTTTGGACGATTTGAAGAAAATTCAAGTTTAGACACATCTTCAATAATAATCACAAAATCACTCGAAGCAACAACATCTTCTTTTTTCAAGAACAATTCACTTTCCGTTTCTTCGTCAACAACATAATAACCCTTAATCACAAACTCTTGAAAATCTATTGCGATATCCAAAATATAGCCCACAATCTCTCCACTGGTTTGCGATAAAACAATTTTAGAAATATTATCCACAACAAACTCCTTATATTTATGTATGCAAGCATTTTCAAGAATAGAAAAACATTCCCAAAAATCTCAATATTCTCTGATTTTCAACAACAACCTTCAAAATCATATAATTTCAAAACCAAAGCATCAACAAACATTTTGACTTTTGCAAAGAACTATGATAAAATATTTGCATTAGGAGATGAGAAAAATATGAAAAAGAAAAAAACAATCACAAAAGATATGACAATTGGCGAAGTTCTTTCAATTGACGAAAACTTGGCAGAAATATTCCTTGGCTTTGGCATGCATTGTGTATCTTGCCCAGTAAGCCAGATGGAAACAATTGAAGAAGCAAGTGCCGTTCATGGCGTTGACACTGAATTTTTGCTTAAAAAACTCAATGAAAATGTCAAATAACAAAAAATAATAAAATAAAAAAACTGCATAAATTGCAGTTTTTTTTAAAGCCCCAAACAATTTTTTATACATTTTTTCAATTTTTCAACGTTGTCTTTTTTCTTGACAGAAAACAAAATTTGATTTTTTTCAATCTCGATTGGTTTCTTCAACAAATCACTTTTGTTCAAAATAACCACTCTGTTGTCGGTTGCTCCAATATCGTCCAAAATTTTGTTTGTAATTTCAATGTTCTTCTTATAAAACTCATCTGCGACATCAACAACGTGCAAAATCAAATCAGCATTTTTGACTTCTTCCAAAGTTGCAGAAAAACTTTCAACAAGTTCATGTGGCAATTTGCTTATGAATCCAACAGTGTCAGTCAGCAAACAAAACTTGCCATCATCAAGAAACAGTCTTCGACTTGTTGTATCCAGTGTTGCAAACAATTTGTCATCAGCATAAATGTTTTCTTTTGTCAACAAATTGAAAATAGAACTTTTTCCAGCATTTGTGTAACCACCCAAAACAACACTTTTGATACCATTCTTCTCTCTCAAAATTTTGTTCTGTTTTCTACTGTTTTTAATCTTCTCAATTTCGTTTTCCAAGGTCACAATTTCTTTTTCAAGTTTTCTTCTGTCAAGTTCAAGTTTGGTTTCCCCAGGTCCACGCATACCAGCACCCTTTCCGCCAAATCTGCCCTGACTTCCCTGCAAGGAAGAAAGTCTTGTCAAAAGGTATTTGTTTTGTGCAAGTTTGACTTCAATTTTTCCTTCACTTGACTTAGCATTCAAGGCAAAGATGTCTATAATGAGCAAAATTCTGTCCAAAACTTTGATTCCGAGTTCGTCAGAAATGTTTCTAAGTTGCGAACCCGTCAACTGAAAATCTACGACCAAACAATCACAAGGATTCTGTCTTAAAAATTCTTTAATTTCTTCAAGTTTGCCACTCCCCATGATTGTTCTTCTGTTGAAAGCGTCAATTTTCTGACTGAAAATCTTGACAACTTCCATTCCCGCAGAAAAACACAATCTGCTTATTTCAGCAAATTGATATTCTTTTTCTTTGTCGTTTTCAATTGGACAAAAAATTATTGCTTTTTCAATTTCTTCTTCTTGAATTTGATGCATTTTCTTACTCATAAGATGATTATACCAACATTTTGAACAAATTCAAAATCTATACAACAAAAAAATAAAGACAAAAGAGCCTTTATTTCTCATTTTTATTGATTTATTCAGATTTTGCAAGAACCGAACCATCTTCTGTTGAAATTATGATTGAATAATTTTCATTGTCCACATTCAAAACAGTAAAACACCAGAAAACACCATCAAAGTTGTTCGCTTTCTTGTCCAAAACTCTCAAATAACATTCAGCATTAAGTCCCGCATATGTCTTTTTTGCGGTTATCTTGTCTTCCATCTCAATGCTTGCAATTTCAAGCGCCTTGTTGTAATCCACGACAAAGTTCGAAGAAAGACATTCAAGATTCAAGGTTATCCCTTCGTAAACAACAGAAATTTGTTCATTGCCAGAAAGTTCTTTTTCCAAATCTACTAAATAAGCACTGTTCAAAGAATTGATTTCAAGTTCCACTTCGCTTGCCTGTCCATCAATTGAGATTGTCGCCTTAATCACTTTTGAAGAAATAGGATTTGTCAAATTCAAACTTAAGAGAGCAAAATCAACACTCTCTCCACTTTTTCCATTCAAAAGATAGTCCTTCTCCCTTTGTCCAGAAGACAACGAGCAATAAAATCCGTCTGTTTCTCCAAAATAATAGACCTTTGAAAGTTCTGACATATTATCTTTGACATGATTTACCGTCGTTTTCCCGCAGGCAAAACAAGTCAAACCTACACAGACCAGCATCAACATAAGCACAATTTTCTTTTTCATAGTCACCTCACAAAATATTTATCATATTTCATTAATATGTTTGTTAAAATTGCAAAATGTGTTAAAATAATGTAGAAAAAGAGGTATTATTGATGAAAACATTAAAATATTATTTCAAAGATTGCAACAAAAATGGCTATTGTCTTGGTGCATACAATTTCATTAATATGGAAACACTGAAGGCAATATGTGAAGGTTGCAAAAAAAGCCAATCTCCAGCATTAGTGTCAGTCAGTGAAGGCGCATTGTCATATATGGGAGAAAACTTTGTAAAATCCTTGTTTGACAGTGCAAAAAAGACATACAAACTTCCAATCTTTTTGCATCTTGACCACGGAAAAAGTTATGAGGTCTGCAAAAAAGCTGTTGATTTGGGGTTTGATAGTGTTATGATTGATGGAAGTGCTTTATCCTTTGAAGACAACATCAAATTAACAAAAAAAGTGGTCAGTTATGCTCATAAAAAAGGTGTGTTTGTTGAAGCAGAACTTGGAGTCTTGGCCGGAGTTGAAGACACAGTAAGTGCAGAAAAGAACATCTACACCGACCCAAAAAGTGCAAAAGAATTTGTTGAAAAAACAGGTTGCGACACTTTGGCTGTTGCCATAGGCACAAGCCACGGCGCTTACAAATTCAAAGGCGAACAAAAGTTGCGTTTTGACATCTTGAAGCAAATTGAGAAAGAAATTCCAAACACCCCACTTGTTTTGCATGGAGCATCAAGCGTGCCACAAAAATATGTCGAAACAATAAATGAATATGGTGGAGATATGACTGGTGCAGTTGGAATTCCAGAAAGATTCTTGGCAACGGCTGCCTCAAAACATCACATCTACAAAATCAACTGCGACACAGACATTCGCCTGGCTTACATGGCAACTTTAAGAAAACACCTGAAAGAAAATCCAAAAAATTTTGATATTAGAAAACCAAACACTTTGGCAATTGAAGAAATCGCAAACATGGTTGCAGAAAAGAACAAAAAGGTTTTCAAAAACAGCAACAGAATATAATCTAAAATGAAAAAGAAAGAAAAAATATCACACGAAGGACATCGTGAAAGATTGTTAAATCTTGTTTACAATGTTGGACTGGAAAATGTCAGTGAAGTTCAAGCGGTTGAATACTTCTTGACATATGTTTTTCCTCGTGGTGATGTCAACCCACTTGCTCACACACTCCTGAATCGTTTTGGAAATTTCGCAAATATTGTTGATGCGGACTATAATGAACTAATAAAAATTGACGGCATCAACGACCGTAGTGCAAAAAGAATCAAGATGATACGTGGTTTCTTCACATATTATCCTTTTGTTAGAATGAAAAAGAGAATAAGTTTGAAGAACAATCGCGAGTTTTACAGATTCTTAAGTGGTCTTTTGAGATTTGAAGAAACAGAAAACCTTTATATCTTTGCCATAGATCACAGTTTCAAACTTCTCCAAAAACGCAGTTATGACCTAAACAAAGTTAGACAAGTTGGAATTCAACCAATGGATTTATATAACTACATCTCTTCAACCAAAGCGACATATCTTGCAGTTGCGCACAACCACCCACACGGAACAGCAGAGCCATCTAAGGACGACCATCAAGCGGTCAAATACATTGAACAACTCTTGCAAAATGTTGATTGCAAACTTCTGGACAGTTTCATTGTTGGAGAAGACGGAATTTACAGCGAACGTAACGATGGTTTCATAGAAAATTTTGACGAAGAAAACATGATAGATTTTCTGGATACATCATCAATAAAATAAGGCATGAACACATCTCATGCCTTTTTCATTTTTATTTTTTCAATTTAAACAAAGTTGTCGGTCTTGTCAATGCCACATCAATTTTGAAAGTTTCTCCTTCAATCAGTCCCTTGTCTGCCAATTTGGAAGATATGTAATTGAATGCCAACTCTGGCGTGTTGTTTTCCTTGCTTAAATGAGACAGAACAATTTGTCTTGTCCCGGTCGTGACAAGTTTTTCAATAAAATCGGCCGACGCATCATTTGACAAGTGACCATTCTTTCCGGCAATACGCATTTTCAAAGTCAGAGGATACTTCGCGCAATTTTTGAGCATATTGATGTCGTGATTTGCTTCCAAATAGATAAGTTGACTTCCCTGAACACCTTTCAATATTCTTTCATCTGTGTGCCCAAGGTCAGTCAGAATGCTGATTTTTTTGTTATCCTCAGAAATTGAAAAACCAAAACACTTGACATCATGTGGAACTTCAATCGGAGAGATAACCAAATCTTTGACAGCAAAAGTGTCAGTGAAAATCTTTTTATTTTTGTCAGGAACTTTTTGCAGTTTGTCATAGAGCCCCGCCCAAACTTCGTCATGAGCATAAACAGGAATGTTGAACTTTCTGCTGAAAACATCAACCCCTTTGATGTGGTCAACGTGTTCGTGAGTGATAACAATTCCATCAATCTGATTCCCGTCAATTCCAATCATTGAAAGGCGGTTTTGAGTTTCTTTGCATGAAAGACCATCATCGACCAAAATTCGGGCGTTGTCAGTTTCAACATATGTCAAATTTCCGTCACTTCCTGATGACAAATTAATCACTCTCATTGTGCATATATTTTACAACATTTCATTATCAATTGTCAATTTTCTTATGACAGCCAAAACAAAGAAAAATCATGCAAAATCACTGCATGATTGATTCTCTTGAAAAAACATTTTTTAAGCCCCTATTTATTTTCCAAAATTTTCTTTAAGAATTTTCCTGTCCAACTTCTTTCGCACTCAGCAATTTCTTCAGGAGTTCCAGTCGCAACAATCGTTCCTCCCTCATCTCCACCTTCCGGTCCAATGTCGATGATGTAATCAGCACACTTAATGACATCAAGATTGTGCTCAATGACAACAACAGAATTTCCGTTTCCAATCAAACGTTCAAGAATGGCAATCAACTTCTTCACATCATACATATGAAGTCCAGTTGTTGGCTCATCCAAAATATACATCGTCTTTCCGGTGTCCTTTCTTGAAAGTTCTGTTGCAAGTTTAACTCTTTGTGCCTCGCCACCTGACAAAGTGGTCGCAGGTTGACCAAGTTTGATGTAAGAAAGACCAACATCATAAAGTGCTTGAATTTTGTTTTTAATTGAAGGAATGTTTTCAAAAAATTTCAAAGCCTCTTCAACTGTCATGTCAAGCACATCGCTGATTGTTTTACCTTTGTATTTCACTTCAAGGGTTTCACGATTGTATCTCTTCCCATGGCAAACTTCACAAGGAACAGTGATGTCAGGCAAGAAATACATCTCAATTTCTTTCACACCAGCCCCTTCACAAGCCTCACATCTTCCTCCTTTGATGTTGAAACTGAATCTTCCAGAATTAAATCCACGGGCTTTTGCATCTGGTGTTGCTGCAAACAAATCTCTGATTGCAGTAAACACACCAGTGTAAGTTGCAGGGTTGCTTCTTGGAGTTCTTCCAATTGGTGCTTGGTCAATGTTGATAACCTTGTCCAAGACTTCGACATTCTTGATTTCTTTAAATTTTCCAAGTTCAAGTTTGCTGTTGTTCAAAAGATTTGAAAGATAAGGGAACAAAATTCCATTAACCAAACTTGACTTTCCGCTTCCAGAAACACCTGTGACAACAGTCAAAATTCCAGTTGGAATTTTCACATCAATGTTTTTGAGATTGTTTTCTCTTGCCCCAACAATTGTCAAAAAGTCCTTTGGTTTTCTTCTTGTCGCCGGAATCTCAATTTTTTCATCACCTCTCAAAAATTTTGCAGTGATTGAATTTTTGTTCTTCAAAACTTGTTCCACAGTCCCGCAAGCAACAATCTCTCCACCATGCACACCTGCATAAGGGCCAACATCAACCAAATAATCTGCCGCCCTGATGGTGTCCTCATCATGTTCAACAACAATCAAAGTGTTTCCGAGATCCTTCAATTTTTTGAGCGTGTTGAGAAGTTTTTCATTATCTCTTTGATGAAGACCAATTGAAGGTTCATCCAAAATATACAAAACACCAACAAGTCCGCTTCCAATTTGAGTTGCCAACCTGATTCTTTGTGCTTCGCCACCTGACAAACTTTCTGCAGAACGATTTAATGTCAAATAAGAAAGTCCAACATCTTGCAAGAAGTTAAGTCTGGCCAAAATTTCTTTCAAAATAGGTTCAGCAATTTGTGTTTTGACCTTATTTAAATTCAAATTTTCAAAAATTGGAATCAAATTTCTGACACTTTGACTGCAATAGTCGTCAATGTCCTTTCTGTTTATTTTCACAGAAAGAGCAGATTCATTCAAACGTTTGCCATGACAGACACTGCAAGTTTGCTCTCTCATAAATCTTCCAATTTCAAATTTGACATATTCACTTGTTGTTTCTTTATATCTTCTTCTGAGATTGTTGACAATCCCTTCAAAGACCACAGAAATCATTCTCTTTCCGTGTTCATTGTCAACTTCAACATCAATCTTTTCACTGCCTGAGCCGTAAAGCAAAATTTTTATTTTATCCTTCGAAAGTTCATTGACAGGTTTGTCCAAATCTATGTCAAATGCCTTCGACAATGCAACAAAATATGCCTTTGCCATGGAACCTTCTTCCATTCTCCAGCCAGTCAAATTAAATGCACCTTGATTGATGGACAAATTTGAATTTTTAAGCACAATACCTTCATCAATGTCAAGTGTGTAACCAAGTCCCGTACAATTTGGGCAGGCTCCGTATGGAGCATTGAATGAGAACAATCTTGGTGTGATTTCTTCCAAAGTCCAACCACATTCTGGACAGGCATAGTTGGTTGAATATAATTCTCTTTTGTCGTCAGTCGCAACAACAACCAAACCATCGGCCAATTTCAATGCGGTTTCCAAACTACCTGCAAGTCTTGTGTCTTTTCCTTCTTTCAAAGTTATTCTGTCGATAACAACATTGATGTTATGTTTGATGTTTTTGTCAAGGGAAATCGTTTCATCTAATGTGAAAACATTTCCGTCTACTTCAACACGGACATAGCCACTTCTTTTGAGAGATTCCAAAAGTTTTTCATGTCTACCTTTTTGACCACGGATAACTGGAGCAAGCACAGTGATTTTTGCACCTTCTCCAAGTTCTTTGATAGTGTCAACAATTTGGTCAACTGTTTGCTGTTTAACTTCTCTGTTGCAATGTGGACAATATGGAGTTCCAACACGAGCAAAAAGCAAACGCAAATAATCATAAATCTCTGTCACAGTTCCAACCGTCGAACGAGGGTTTCTGTTTGTTGTTTTTTGATCAATTGAAATTGCAGGAGAAAGCCCTTCAATAACTTCCACGTCTGGCTTTTGAGCCGCTCCCAAAAATTGACGAGCATAAGAAGACAAACTTTCAATATAGCGTCTTTGTCCTTCAGCAAAAATAGTTCCAAAAGCCAATGATGATTTGCCCGAACCACTGACACCAGTAAAGACAATGAATTTGTCTCTTGGCAGTTCAAGACTGACATTTTTAAGATTGTTTTCTTTTGCACCTTTAATTATGATAGAATTTTTCATTTTTACTCCATTCAAAATAATTTCATATTATTATACCACAAAATCACACACTTAACAAGTATAAAATAAATAACAAAAAAGAAAATAACCCATATTTTGTTGGTTATTTTCATTTAAAATTATTTACAATTTTCTTATTCAATCTTATCCTTGCGATTCAATCGTTTCTTAAGGTTGTTTATCTTGTTTCTAAGTTCGATTGCTCTTTCAAAATCCAGTTGAGAAGATGCGATTTTCATCATAGATGTCAAGCGGTCAATTTCTTTTGGGATATCCTTTTTAGCGATTGAATTTTCACTGACCTTCTTGCTTATATCCAAGGTGTTCTTGACTTCTTTAATAATTGTTTTTGGCACAATTCCATGCTTTTGATTGTAAGCTTCTTGCAAACTTCGACGTCTTTCTGTTTCATCAATTGCATTTTTCATTGATTTTGTGACAGTGTCGGCAAACATGATAACCCTTCCATTTGCATTTCTTGCCGCCCTTCCAATTGTTTGAATCAAAGCACCTTCACTACGCAAAAAACCCTCTTTGTCCGCATCTAAAATGCAAACAAGTTCAACTTCAGGCATATCAAGCCCTTCTCTCAAAAGGTTGATTCCAACCAAAATGTCAAATTCTCCCTGTCTCAAACCATTGATAATTTCCACTCTTTCCATAGTGTCGATTTCTGAGTGCAAATATTTCACCTTAAACTCTCTGTCCGCCAAATATGTCGTTAAACTTTCTGCCATTTTTTTTGTCAGCGTTGTGACAAGGATTCTCGCACCTCTTTCAATTGTCTTTCTGCACTCTTCCATCAAAACTTCAATTTGGTTTTTGATTGGTTTGAGTTCAATTTTAGGGTCAAGAAGCCCAGTCGGTCTGATAACTTGCTCAACAACTTGTTCTGCTTTTTCAAGTTCGTAAGGTCCAGGCGTTGCAGAAACATAAATTGTCTGCTTAAGTCTCTTTTCAAACTCATCAAATTTCAAAGGTCTGTTGTCTCTGGCCGCTTCCAAACGAAATCCATATTCGACTAATGAATTTTTCCTTGCCCTGTCACCATTGTACATTGCACGTATTTGAGGCAGTGTCATATGACTTTCATCAATAATAGTCAAGAAATCTTTTGGAAAATAATCAATAAGCGTGAAAGGTGGCTCTCCTGGTTTTCTGCCGTCAAAATATCTTGAATAATTTTCAATGCCACTGCAATAGCCAACCTCTTTCATCATTTCAAGGTCATAGGCCACACGCTGTCCAATTCTTTCCGCTTCCAATGGTTTGTTTTCTGCTTCAAATTTTTTGATTGCCTTTTCTCTGTCCTGCTCAATCTCCGCAATGGCGTTTTTCAATGTGTTGCTCCCTACAGCATAATGTGTTGCAGGATAAATTGCCACATAACTCACTTCGTTAAGCAAATTTCCACTGACGGGATCAAACTCAAAAATCTTTTCGATTTCGTCACCAAAAAATCTGACACGAATTGCCATTTCACTTTGGTTTGCAGGGAAAATGTCAACAACATCTCCCTTTACCCTGAAAGTTGTTCTCTTAAAATCAACGTCATTTCTTGTATATTGAATTGCAATCAAATGATTAATCAAATCGTCCCTGTCATATTCTTCACCCTCTCTTAATGAGATGTGCAAATTGTGATATTCTTCAGGGCTTCCCAAACCATAGATGCAAGAAACAGAAGCCACAACAATGGTGTCTCGACGCTCAAGAAGTGAAGATGTTGCAGACGAGCGAAGTTTATCAATGTCTTCATTGACACTCATATCTTTTTCGATGTATGTGTCAGTTGAAACAATGTAGGCTTCTGGTTGATAATAATCATAATATGAAACAAAATATTCCACACGATTGTTTGGAAAAAATTCACGAAATTCATTGCAAAGCTGAGCGGCCAAAGTTTTATTATGTGCAATAACAAGAGTAGGTTTTTGCACTTTTTGAATGATGTTTGCCATAGTAAAGGTTTTCCCAGAACCCGTTACCCCAAGCAAAACTTGGTCTTTCAAACCATCTTCAATTCCTTCAACAAGTTTATCAATCGCTTCAGGCTGGTCACCCGCCGGCTTATATTTAGATTTTAACTCAAACTTTTCTTCCATACTTGTATTTTAACACATTTTGGCAAAAAACTATACAATTTAGGCATCAAAACAGAAATTTTGTCACTCTGTATCAACATTTCTCAAATTTATTTAAATATCGCTTTCAAAATCATACCAAAAACGAAGCTTACCGTTGCCAAAAACATACTGCGAAGGACTAAAAGTCCAAAAGTTCTTCTGTTTTTTCTGGTATCTGTATTAAATGTCTGCCCACTTTTCTTCAAGTTTACACAATAAAAATAACCTTTTTTGCTATCAGAAACCACAAAATCAATATAATTTTCATTCGAAAGTTCCACCATGATCTCGTCAATTTCCTCCACCGAAAGAACATACCTTTTTGATAAGGCCTGCGTAATTTCTTGCGGAGAAATAAGATATGTCCTTTTCTGTTGACACTTTGAACATAAATATGACATAACCATTTTTTCTTTTTTTGTCATAACAGCCTTTTTCTTTAATTTTTCCAAAATTGGCTCAATTTATGCGAAAATCAAAAGATGTATAAGAACATAATAAAAAGAAAAACTAAGATTATGATAGACACAAAATCGAAACTTGTTCTGAAAATTCTCGCAAATGAATGTAGCGATGGAAACTATAAAATTATCGAAGTTTCGGACATAATAATGTCTCTTCCGCGACATTTCAGAATGGATAGCGAAGCAGTCAAACACATCTTGACACACCTTGAGCGCCAAGACTTTATTTCAATCAAATATGATGACGACGATGTGTATTGCCTGGCAGTTCTCCCATATGGATTTGAAGTGCTGGAAAATGACAAACCCAAATACATCAAAAAAGAAAAAGCAAAAGAAAAGAAATTAAATATAGCAACCATACTTCTCAGTTTTCTATCTGCCCTGATTGGAACAACCTTAGGCATAATAATCTGCTATTTCCTTTTAAAACTTTTCTAAAAAATGTTTTCAAACAAAAAACTCAGCTTTCGCTGAGTTTTAATTTTATTTAGCAACCGAGCTAAATGCCTCTTTAAGTTGCTCAATGTCATAATAATGCCTAACTATTTGGTTGGCTTTCATGCTGTAAACACCCTCTTCTCCAACTATGTATGAATCAATGAAATTAACTCCACAAGTTGTGCAAAGATTATTAATGATGTCAAAGCCCTCTTTGTCTTCTTCAGAAGGCACTGCTTTTCCATATGGATGACAGTGAGCAACCACAAGAGAAACAGGTTTTGAAGTTGCCATAAACTTGGTCAATTCCAAAACAGGAATTCCGACCATGCTTGAATTGTGCATATTAATTCGTCGTTTGTGCGTGATAATGTTTCCAGCACTGATGGCAAGAATGAGCATATTTTCGGCGGTACGAAAACGTAAATGGTCTTCAATAACATCAATAATGTCGCCGATGTTTTTAACAACATATTTCCTGCCCATTTTTGCAGAAGTGTAGTAATAGAACAACTCGCCAAACATACTGATTTTCTTGGCAGCACGTTCATTGATTCCATCAATTCTCATAAGATCATTGACGTCAGCATCAACAATTTGAGCAAAGGTTTCGTATTCTTCCAAAAGACGATGAGCGAGAGGGTTGACATCTCCACGAGGGAAGATATAAGTCAAGAAAAACTCAACGACTTGAATATCACTCATATTGTCAACCCCTGCATTCAGGGCCAAATCCAGCAATCTCACACGATGCCCCTCGTGCAATTTCCCATCATTTTTCTTCATAAAAGTCTCCTAATTTTTATTTATATTCGGCTCCTGTACAAACGCAATCTGCACTTGAATTAACACCTTCGCCACTCATCCAAGCTGTTCTATATCCATCACGGAAATCTCTCCAGCCGACCAATCCCCAACTTCCAAAAACTAAACCATGTCTTTGTTCAAAAGTTTGTGAAACGACATAAATTGTTTTTGGTCTTACAAACAATCCCGTCGTTGGTGTTTTTATAGAGTCATAATCTCCATCTTTAATCTCACTATTATAGTTAGATTCCAAAATAGGTCTCTGTTCATTAATATTTTTATCTTGATTACTTGGGAACAAATTGTCCAATTTAGCATTTTTCATAAAATCTTGTTCCGTCATAACTCCGTAAGATTGACTCCTTTCAAAATGGTTTTCGTCACCATCTGAACTTTTCTCCGATTTATAAGAGCTCCATTTTAAACGAGATTCTCCATCACTTTGGAAACTACTGCTTATTCTGCTTACTGCAGCTCCAGAAACAGGTGCTGATGCATTGCTATATCCACTACTTGCGGATAGACAGTAAAAATATCCATAAATAGGAATATTCAAAATTGGCACATACCCTGTAAGCTCTTTTATATTGACTCTACCAAAGCCGCCTATTCCACCGTTTCCACCATAAGAATCTATTCCTTCTTCTCTTACGTTTTGTTTTATTTCGTTAATAGAGTCGCTATTTTCGCCCAAAACTTTTGCTGTTCCATTAGAACCCGCATATCCTTTTGCTCCGCCATCTCCTCCACCAATGGTCTTGACATCTGCGGAATTAAACTTTCCATTCGCACCATTTCCGCCATTTCCACCAACACCATTAATGCCGAGCTTATAATAGCCTTTAAATGTTTCAGATTGAATTTCAACCGAACCACCATTTCCACCATTTTCACCAATTTCGCCAGCTTCACCTACATCTTCTCCATTTTCTCCATCTGTTCCGTTCCCGCCATTTCCTGCAATAAGAATGTTATGTGAATTATAGGCAAAATTTTCCTCGGAATTTGTTTCTGAATTTGTTATTACTTTATCAACTCCAAACTCTTTGACAATAACCTTATCTTTTAAAGTTGTTGAAACATTCTTTTGACTTTCAGTATCCAAACTCATAGCATCCAAACTTGTTACAGAAAGATAACTCTCGACTTTCAAAATTTTAACATTAGATGAGTTCGTTCCCACTACGGAACTAAACTCACTTGCCAAAACATTAATATTTCTCACATTTCCATAGAATTTCACATTTTCGATATTAGCATCATTAGAGTTACTTAATAAGGATAATTTCCCTCCTGAAGCTGAAGAGCCAGAAATAATACCTATCACGTTCAAATCTTTTATATCTCTGCTATTAGTGCTATAAAGTGAGATTAGCGTTCCATTTTTACCATTATTTATATACGTCAGATTATAATTATTTCCAATGATTGTTTTTGAATTTTCATCAAAAGTTACTTTACCTAAACTAATATCATCTGCAAAAATAATATAATCAAAAGATTGGGTATCTGATTCGGATTCAATTGTTATATTTTGACTTTGAGATCTATTAACGCTATATCTATAGAAATACGTCTTACCTTCATATGTAGTCGCTTCAATTTTTGCACTGTCAGATTTTGTCCACTTGTCGCTATCTTCAGCACGATATTCAAAAGAACCACTCTCCATATAGTCGTTATTAATAGAAATGCTACTTTTTTGTGTAGAATATAAATTAATTTTCTTGTCGGTTTCAATTATGGTTGTTTCTTCATATTCATATTTGAATCTAATTGATTCAATCTTTCCGCCATCACTCACTGGGTTTCGTGCAAAATACAATTCATTTTCGTTAAAATCTGAAACAACTAAATTTGCATATATTGTCTCAAAACTTGTTCCAAGACTCGCTCCACTTGGTGTAAATTCTGAAAATACTGTCAAATCAAGCCCTGTTGTATCTCTATATTCATTTTCTTCCCAATTTCTAACAGTCTCTCCATTATCATCTATCTCTACCAATTCATAAACATACATAATTGGAGAGTCAGACAACATATTTTCTAAATTTGTTACAAATTTACGAGAATTTTCCCATTTATCTGTATTAATAGAAGGTCCTCTAGTTCCACCATTTTCAATTTGGTAACCAACACTTATTGTTCCGCAGTTATAAATTTTATATTCATAATAATATGTTGTCCAATCATCTTGAAATGTTCCTGCCGTTAAGATATAAGAGCATTCTTTATCACAAATTGGACACATTTCTTCTCCTGATGAAATTGTGTAAGTATAGTTATTATAAGAAATAGAACCTGCTAATTGTCCATTTACAATTGAATATGAAACTATATTTCCATTAACATCATCATTTAAATATCTTGAAGTGCTATAAGCTTTAATGGAAATTTTGTTAATCTTCAAAGAGTCATCATTTGAAAGAATCATATCCCTAGTAATTTCCAAACTTTCGTTTTGATCCAATGTTCCAAATAAAATTCCTTTTTGTGTATCAGACATCAACAATTGCAATTCATAACCAACACTTTCTCCGAGATTAGTAATTTCTCCACTTGTAACTTGATAAGAGTATGTGACTTCTTGAGTAACAAAGTCCATTCCAAAATAAGTATTTTTTATCGTTCTAATATTATCTCCACCTGCATTATTAAAATCATCTCCTTCATAACGACCAAGTCCAGTATCCTCGTCATAAATAAAGTCTCCATTATCCACAGCAGAAGATGTATAACTAAATTGAAACACATTTTTTGTTTCGGTATTAGAATGATCTCTTAAACGATACCAAATTTCATCATTGTTTCTATCATAATAAATTTGTAAATTAGCAATGCTTTCAAAGAAACTTTCCAACTCAGTTGTATAATCTTTTAATTGATCAGAGTTTTCATCAATTGGCACCTCTTCACCTTCAATTTGATTGGTGTCAGCTTTTCTAACATATAAATATGGAACACCACCTTCATATGCTATTTCAAATTTATAACCATCAACTATATCATTATTGATTTTAAGCACTGAGTTTTCGTAATGAACATCAAAAATGTTTTCAACTCCAAGAGCAAATCTTGATCTAGAACCATAATCATTCAGAACTTGAGCTAACGAAATTTTTATTCCAGTAACATAATTAAGTCCATCTTTTGTTGTAATTATGGTTGTATAAGCATTGCTTGCCATATTAATTGTACTGTCACTATACCCAACAAATCTGGCAGTTTCAGTATCACCGTCGTTAATAATTGAGAATTCTGCATCTGTTGATGTTGTAGTTACATATCCATCTCCAAAATCAGTATCTTTTATCACAACGCTAACAGAAAGTGTCAATGTCTTCCCATTCATATTGTCTGCTTCAGTTTGTGTGCCTCTAAATCTAACATGAGCACAATCATCATAATAATCAAAAGTTAATCCCGACGCACTAGATTTATCTTCATCACCAATTAATATACTAATAACATATTTGCCATCATTTTTATTTATTTCGTTTATGTTATTTTGAGTTAATTTACTGCTATTATTATCGTCTTCAAGTTTGATTGTTATATATCCACCACTATATGTCACATTATTTTTACCTAATTCAATTTCATGTTGGGCGGTTCTAAAATTTATATTATAGGTTATTGATCCAGAAATTGCTTGGTCAAAATATACTCCGAAATCTACTTTTACAAAATCTCCAGCATTTCCGCTTCCATCTTCAGAAACTCTTTCATAGTTTACAGTAGTGAATTGTGGAGTTACTGACTTACCATTAACAATGACACTTTCAATACTAAAGCTATCATTAGAAAGATAATTATAATCAATTCCGTATTCTTCAATATCATAATAAACAGAAAACTCTTTACCAAATGGTGCATAAACAGTTTTAATATTTGAAGAATTATATACAACAGCAGCTTCCTTACCATTTACGGTAAAATGTTTCATTTCTTCCGAGCTAGTCTTTTTATTGCCGATATTTTGAATCTCATTTTCCACTCTAGTTTTTATATTGTCATTATACATTTCTTCATTTGAAATATCTTCTTTAAAGAAACTTCCATTAACACAAGAAACTATACTATTTAATTTAATCTCCTCGTCAGCTAAATTTGTGTAGTCTTTTCCATCAACTATAGCATCATTTTTCAATAATTCATCATATCTTACAAAATCAACAAAGTCAGAATATGTAGTCGACGCATTCATTAAAAACATTTCTGATTCAATTCCTAGGCCACTGTAACTTCTGCCAACATTACTGCTAACATTATCACTGCCGATAGTATACTCACCAAAATAGTAAACATAATCATCTTCATTGCTTTGGTTGTACATATCTCTAGCTGAATAAGCTATTTCATTATCGTATCCACTCGTGCCATTTCCAAAATACCCTCTAGTAATCACATCTTTCATGTAAACTCTTGAAGCGTAACCATATGAATCATAGGCATTGATATAGAGTTTATTCTCAGCACTGAAAGAAGCTTTATAGTCTCCGCCTTTATTAAAGGTTCCATAGGCAGTCGAAATCGAGTCCCCATTTCCGTCCAAAATCTCCAATCTATTAAATACCAATTCTTTTGTTAACTCTATCTTACCAAGACTTCCATCGTTTTTGATATTGTTTGTGCTTGATGCACTATTTGCATCTATAGTACTGTTATTCATCAAATATCCAATACCGAATGCAAAAACTTGTCTATAAGATTTATTAGACCCTGATTCTGGATTATATATCATTTTTATTTTATAAACCAAAGCTTTTGGATTGTCTGTGGTATCTTCTGTCAAAGACCCACTTGAAATAGATTTTTCAATCTTATATTTTTCATCTGCTTCTTTCCCAATTGCTTGAACTGGGCCGTCATTCACACATGATGAAACAGTCGTGTATTCTCCATAGCCAACAATTCCTCCGGCCATTGAGAATGTACTGCTCGTGTTTCCTGCACCAACCAAACCAGTGTTGTAGTTACTTTCCAAAGTTACTGTCGAATCAGTTGCTCCAGCGGTGTAACCAACAATTCCTCCAGCAACCACATTTTTTGAATCAGAAATAGTATATTGACTTAAAACTGCATTTGAATTATATGAGCTTGAAATTGTTGTTCCACTTTCTGCATACCCAACAATTCCTCCAGCAATACCATTCAAATCTGAAGTATAAGTTTTATCTTCCTGTTTATCATTCAATTCGGATTGAATATATTTATAAGGTGAAGCTGCTATGTTTGATGCTGTATCTTTATCTTCTAAAACTTTATTATTAACACTATCATATTTTTTTAATATATTTGAACTGTCAACAGTTTGAATAATTTGTCCATTATTTGAAGCCAATTCAACACTTCCACTTTTTGCCAAATATCCAACTACTCCACCAACAACGGAATTTTTTGTAGTAGTAATGTTTACAACTGCATCAACATTGGAAGCTGTTCCTTCCAGAACACCAACAACACCGCCAATATATTTTGCTAATGATGTGTTAGTAATTTTTCCATTTACACTAACATTATCAATTTTACCTTCAAAAACATTAGCTAAAAGACCAAATATTACACTATTTGGAGTTTTAATATCTGCATTTGAAATTCTTAAATTTCTAACTTCTCCAATAAAAGTATCAAAAAGTCCAGATGCTGATGAACCTGATAAGTCAAGAGTAACATTTTGTCCATCAATAACTAAATTCTTATCAGGATCTCCTAAATTTTTCCCCACTTCCGATACAACAAAACTATATCTTAAAACAAACTTATAGTCCTTATCGTAATTTGTATTTTGGTTTACCCCATCTACAACATTGTATTCCACTGTATCATACATTTGATCAAATTTACCTTGATTAAGAACGCCCAGATACCAATTGCTATTTTCGCCACCATAATTATCACCATCGCTGATGATTTTATCATAAGTAATAGGGTTATATTCCCTAGCAATAACAGTATTTGGATCTTCCTCAGTTGTCGTTTCTATCAACTCATATGTAGTAGTGTTTTTCAAATAACCAAAACCATGAGAAGCATAACCATAGTTCACATAACGATTAAAATACCATGTGTGTAAGGTGTATAAGGTTTCATCTTTATTTCCAATAATCAAAGAATTCTGTGAAATTCCATTAACAATGGTTTCTGTTTCACCTTCACCTGTTTTGTATCCATAATAAGGAATTGAGAGTTCATCCATTCCATATGAAGTTCCATACTCATTATCCAAAACTTCATTGCTTCCACTTATTACATTGCCAATAACATTAAGTCCTTCGCTTCCACTTTCAGAATTAAATTCATTAATAAATGAAGATTTGTGTTCAAACTCAGAACCTAAGGCATTATTCTTCTTAATCTGAGAAATTGAATAGCAATCCATAACATCAGCACTAGTTGTTGAATTGTTATTCACACTATTTGCAAATGTATAAATGTTCACATCAACATATGTTTCCAAAAGTCCAGAAGAATATGTTGATTTGATTGTTGTGTTTTGGTCTGATATATTGGCAACTCCAGACAAGATCCCGCCTTCGGAAGCTCTGTAAGTTATGTCAGCGTCAACATAGCTTTCACTGATTGATCCATTTATCATGAGACCAGCAATTCCACCAAGACGGAGTTGTGAGTTTTCACCACCAACAGAAAGTTCTCCTTTAATTCCAACACCATAGATGAATGAACTACCATCCATTGTTCCAGCAACGCCACCATAAGTAGTAACATTTTTGCCATCACCTTTAATATCAGCAGAAGAAATTTCCAAATTCATTATGAGTCCAGCAACTACATTGAAATTAGGATTTTGTTCTTGAGCTTTATTTGCATCAAATTTTTCGCCTAGTTCATTAATCAAACCACCAAAATAAAAACCATCACTATAACTTGTATCATCATCATTATAACTTGAATCGTCCGTTCTGGTGATGATGTGTCCATTTCCGATTATTGCATAATTTTTCAAATTGTCAGCAATTGGTCTTGATGTTGAAACATTTTCTGTGACTGCAACCCAAGTAATGTTATGCAAACTTCCTTCAATCGTCACAAAATAATCTTCGTCGTCATCATCACTTACTTTGATTTGATTATTTTCATTGCTTTGACTCCATTCATATGGACTCAATTTATGTCCAGCAACAATATTATTGAAATCGATACCTTTGTTTTGGAATTCAACCAAAATATTTTCACTAGAATATAGATTTGAACTATTAGACTCTGTATTATCAGTGCCTTCACCAGGAGTTCCTTCGCGTTGAGTGTCATAAATTGTTGTATAACCATAATAATTGTCTGTTACATTGCCATATGCAATATCTTGATTTCCAGACTCTTCTTGATATGCCATGCAAACAGAAGAATTATATTTATTTCCAGAGAACTGAACAACTGAACTGCTTGCCCCAACAATGGCATTTGTATTAGAACTTATTTTAGAACCACCCTCCTCATCTTCTGCCAATCTATCATTGAAGGACGTCATAAGAGAATAACAGTTTCTTACTGCTATGTATGAACCTTCCCCAACAATTCCACCAAAATTGTAAGTTGCCAATCTGGAGTTATATATTGAACCTTCATTTTCTACACCGTTAGGGAGATAATTAACAAACACATCACCATATGTGTAACAATTCGAAATTGTATAGTATCTAACAGAATTTAAAGTGTCATCACCTAAAGAGATCTTGTTGTTATATTCACCAACAATACCACCTATTGTGACATTTTCTGGCAAGTTATATGTCTTATCATTTTTTTCTTGTCCATAAATCTTGACAGCACCACCATAGATAACTCCAGAGATTGTGATAGCTTTGTCTTGATTTAGATAATCTTCTCTTTCAATGTAACCTATTGCACCACCAAAGGTTAAATCTTTAACAGAAGCCAAAACTGTTCCGTTATATTGCAAATATATTTGAGAAGTGTTAACTGAAGATGAAACTGAGTTTGCATTATCTCCAACAATATTTGTCATTTTCCCAACAAGTCCACCAATATAAGCATGAGCATTTCCCGATGCCAAATCAGGTTCTTTAACAGAGATATTTATTTCATTAACCATTGATGAATTAACAATCAATGCTCCAGTTGTCTGACCGATAACTCCACCTAAATACACTTCTTTATCAGCTTTAGTTGGATCTTTTGTTGCATCTTTACCAATTTGAACATCAATATTTCCAGAAACGTTGCAACTTCCTGTCACAGTGATTGTTGCACCACTGACATAGCCAAAGAATCCACCTATATTGCCTATATCAATTACATCATTATTATTTTCTATTTCAATGATGAATGGAGTAAGTCCAGCTTCATCTTTTTCTTGATTGTTGTAAGAATACAAGTTCTGATCAAACAAAGTCTCGCCTGTTTCTTCGTCAACGACATAATCATTTGCCACACTAGCGAGATCATTCTTCTTTCCAACACTGAAATCAATTGAAAAACTTTGAATTGAAGTTGAAGAATTAACAGATCCAGCAATGCCTCCAATATATGTTTGTTTGCTTGTAACATTTCCAACTTGATATACCCCACCAGACAAAGCAACCGCACTGGTTCCTGTATTGGAAATTGTTAAATAAGAATTCACAATATTCCCAAATGCAACTCCAGCATAAAGGCTGTCAACACTTGAACATTGATTAATGTCCAATGCATTGATTGAGCCAGAATTTTCGTCACTATTTATCAATTCAACTGCATCTACCGATTCAATCTCTCCAGCAAACCCTCCAATGTAAGCTTTCTTAGTGCCATCTGCCTTTATATTAAAATTAAGATTTACATTTCCAACATTAGAAAGTCCCAAAGATATTCTTGCTCTTCCTGTTCCTTTTGTAATCTTGCCAGCATAAAGACCAGCATACAAACTTACGCCAACACTTGATTCTGAAGAATCTTTTACATCAAAATCAATATTTGATTTTACGGATTCTTCGTCATCTGCACCTTCATGTGCAATTTGAATTCCTTGAATATTAATTTGATTGAATGCAGAAGTCTGTTCAATGTATCCAGCCAACAATCCCATATAAATCTCATAGTCCTTATCATAATTTCCGACATGAGAGAATTCTATGGTTGCATCATTTCTAAGATTGATTGTGATGTTAATAAATGAAGTTCCGTGAGCATCTCTAGCAATCAGTCCACCACTATATGCGGTCTCAGATCCAATTGTCATTGTTTCAGTGCTAATGACAATGTCATTATTTGCTGTTATTTTTACATCTCTTAAAATTGCATCACCAGCCCCACCATCAATTAAAGTGTAATCAATTGTGGAACCACTGTTTCCGCAGAGATAGAAATTGATCCCCTCAACTGTGGCATTATCTGTCAATCCATCAAAGAAAGATTTGTTGATGATGATTCCGACTTTGTCAGCAGCATTAGTACCTGAACCTGCATAGCCACCAACAACTTTTCCATCGGATTCAGTAATCTCCTCTGTAACCATACCTTCAGTATTGCTGTTTGCATAATCATAATATGAAATCAAAGTCCCATGGAAACCTGAAATGGCTTCAAAGGTGTGCTCATTATCATTACTATCTCTGTATCCATTTCTCAAATCAATATCCATATACTCATTGGTATCTTTATCAACTTTTCCTCTCAAAATAACCGTCACACTGCTGTTTTCCATTGCTTGCAAAACTTCATCAGTGTTATATTGATCCCAGAAAATTACATTAAGCACTGGCAAAAGTTGAATATGTGGGAAGAGATTCTCTTCAGTGTGTTCCCAATATTCATCACTCCAACCATTAGCAAGGAAATAACTATACATTTTGGCATAAGCATTAGACATCGAACCCATTGATGTATCACCAATAGACTCAACATTAACCAAAGCATTATACCATTTTTCACTTGTTCCATCGTCCCAAGAAGTCTTAAAACCATAAGGTTTCAAATTGAGAGAAATGGTGCTTGAACTAAGTTTGACCGCAGTATATCCACCCACAGTGTTGGATTGATGAGTGCCATACTCATAACCTTTTGAAATGTCCAAATAATAGTTTTCCGAATCAATCAAATACAAACTTGTTCCAAAAACAATGTCATCATTATCTATATTATTATTAGCAGATGAAACAACTTTTCCAACAAGTATAAAATGTCTATCACTGACGTATCCACTTTCAGCATCTGTGCTTGCAGTTCTGTCTCCAACCAATTTAGAACCATTGTATGAGTAGTAGTTAACTGCCAAAACATTTTTCAATGCAACAACTGAAATATGTCCATCTGAAGTTCTTTCAAGTGCGCCAATGATGCCTGCACTGTAACCATTTCCAGTGGTTGAATCAATGTAAACATCTCCTGAAGCATAAACATCATTAAGATAGACATTGACTTTTTGAACAGGATCAAGGAAAGTTAAGTCATATTGTGTGTCCTTGTATCCAGCCAAGCCAATAATTCCACCAACTGCCAGTGTGGAAGCTGAATGAGAAATTACATTCAATTTGCTATATCCAATATAGATATATCCACCACCCATGTATCCAACAAGTCCACCAATATAAAGCGGATTGTTGATGTTTGAAGCATAGCCTTCATCACTTGGGGTATAAGAGAAGATTGACTGCTGACCTCTCTCCGCAGCCGTATTTCCACTGTAATAACCATTTTCTGTTTCTTCAATTGTGTATTGCAACTCTGATGCATAACTTGCAGAAACTGCAAACAAGCCACCATAGTTTTCGCCAATCAAACCACCAGCAAAAAGATTCTTTGAAATGATGTAAGATGGTTTTGTCAAACTCATATCCGCATCAAGTTCAAGTGTTGCATCATAGACCATTGTTGAATTTCCAACATATCCAAAAAGTCCACCAGCAACCTCACCATAGATATTGACAGAGTCTGAAACATGAACTGTGACAATGTCATAATCACTAACTGCCAAAGAAGAAGAGAACAGAACTGTTTCAGCATTCAAAGAGTCATAAATGTCGACATAACCAGCAATTGCTCCTGCATAAGAAATTCTCGAAACATAAGTTGAAATTGAATTTCCGTTTGATGCATAACCCCTAAGCGTTGAGCCAACATTGCCTTCGTTAGAGTTAACTCCCTTGCCACTCAAATAGAAAGCAGAATAAACATCAATATCCACAACATTAATGTCGCTCATCTTGCTTTCGCCAAACAACATTCCGACAACACCACCAACAACATTGTTTCCCAAAATTGATGTCTTTGAAGTTGTCTGTGTCGTTACAGGAGAAAGACTGATTGATATAATTCTTGAATCTACTGCCGTTCCAGCCAAAGTTCCAACAATATTTGCTCTTGAATTGTGGATTGAATCAACTATCAAATCCAAATTCATAATGACAGCACCGTCAAGTTTTGCAAACAAACCAAAGTTTTCTGCCACTTCACTGCTACCCAAACTGATGTTGGAAATTGTGAAACCATTTCCATCCAAAAGACCAGTGAATGTTTTCTTGGTTGTCTGCAACTTGATTGAGTTGTCATTTTCTGAATTTTGGTCGATTTCAGACATATCAATGTTGTTTACAATTCTGTAATTTCCGAAAACTTCTGTGTCACTGTAATATTCTTTGTAAGAAGAGATTTCTGTTGCGCCCGCTTTTCCAGTTGCCATCGCAAAGTCATAAGCACTTCTGATAATGATTGGGTTGTTGTCACTTCCATAAGACAAATCAACACTTCTCATTGTATCTGCATCAATTATTGACCTGTTGTAGAAAATTGATGTAACAGAACCATTTGTCACAGCATAACGATTTGAGAAAGAAATTTGATTTGCACTTACAAGTGTCAATTTTTCAGTGTTGGAAACACTCCAAATTCCATTATATGCTCCAGGTTCTGAAGCAAAACTGAAACCATAGAAAGTGTCCTCATTCATGACATCACTGACAGACAATGCACCTGATGTCACATTATTCTGATTTGTGTCATCAATAAGTGATTCATTATAGAAATATGAGAAACTGATTGTTCCAGCATTCAAAGAGTTTGCATAATCATCAACGCCGGAGAATTGCATTTGACTGATATCTGTCTTTGTAATGTCACAAGCAGCATAACACAAAGTAACTTCCGCACTTTCACTGTTTATGTAAACAAATCCGGCAACCAACGATGCTTTTGACTCACTGTTTTCAATGGCAATGTTGGAATATGAATTTTTAATCAAAGCATCATTTTGATAAACAAATCCACCAACAATACCAATAGATGTGATGTTTGACAAGTTGTTGTAGATAACAATCTTTCCATCATCTGAAAGTTCTTCACCCTTCCCTTCAACATAGCTTCCTTGAATGTTGTTGTGGTTGTAAACAGCAAAACCAGCAGTCAATGATGTTGTTGAAGCCATATCGTTATAAATTTGAATATTGTCAGCGAATGAAGCACTGATATAGCCAGAAGAAGCATTGTCATTAACGAAACCAGAAACTTCTCCTTGTCCTCTCAAAACAAACAGATTCAAACTTTGTGTCTTGAGATAATTAGTTCCAGCAATATCAATGATTTGTCTGAAACTGTCTCCGCCAACTCTGCTGTTTGTGATTGAAGCATTATTTGTTATCACGAAGCCAGAAACAAGACTCTCAATTCCCAAAGAAGAAACCATTCCTGAAGTGATTTCAATAGGGTCGGTGTTGGTTCCCATTGTGTATCTAACAACCAAACCTGTTTCTCCAGAAATTGAACTTGATTGATATTCTTCATCATAATAAGCCAAAACTTCACTGTTGTAAATGATACCGTTGTTTTCAATTGCAAAACCAGCAATGTTAATGTCTGTGTATTGTGAAATGTTGACAGTAATCTGACCACCGTTATAAATATTCACTCTAACATTTTTCAAAGTGGTGTTTTCTGTAACAGTATTAAACAACGCCAAATTCAGCGAACTTCCTTCAGGATAAGCAAAACTGTTGATGTGAATTGTGTAACCATTTCCGTCAAGACTGTCAATCAAATCTGTGTCAAGAGGAGTGTAGTCTGTCAAAACAATATCATTCATCAAGATGTAATCGTCTGTTTGCTCAGAATTTGTTGCATAATCAATGAACTCATCGGCAGTAAAGATTTGAGTTGGAGTGTCTTCATCTGACCAAACTTCAACAACAATCAAGAAGTAATAATCATAATACATCTCAATTCCTTGATATGTGATTGTTGTTCTAAGTTTCATCAACTGCCTTCCAGTTCTAAGACCTGTAACTGTCAAATAACTGTAAGATGTTCCGTCCGTATATTTACCTTCTGCTTCATCAATTCTGAAAATTCCGTTTTGAACTATACCAGAACCATTGCAGATTGCAGTGGAGTTGTTCTCGTCTGTTGCATACCAAAGTTGATATTTCAATGATAATTCTTCATATACTCCAGTTTGCTCATTCAAATCATAGTTGATGTAATACCCCACTTCTTCATCTTTGTAAGTGTTGCTACGTTCAAAGCGAGCTCTCTTTTCCATGATATTTTCAACAGCTGCAACCTCACTGGCATCATTTTGGTCATAATTATATGTTTCAGGATCAAATGGATAATCAAAACTCAATGTGTCTGTCGCATTGATATATGAATAGAACACATCATAAGTCTGTCCATTATATGTTGAAGTTCCTCCACTTGAAGAAACCTTGATGTTGTTTCCATCAACAGAGAAATCAACCAAACAAATTGTCGCACGACTCTCTTTGATTTCAGAATTGTTGTTCACAACTCTCTTTACAGTTGCGCAAACATAGAAAATTCCGCTGTCTTTATTTCCTGTCAATTTTGCATCAACATACGCAGAAATTGTCGCCGTGTAAACTTTGTATGTGTCAAATTCTTCCATTGTATACGCAGAAAGACTAATATTTGCACCATTGTTTTGCAAATATAAATCTTCAAGTTCTTGATTTTTGTCAACTGTCACTGTAACAGTCGCACTGCCACCCTTTGCAAGAACATATGTAGAAACCCCGTTAACTTTGATGTTTGCACTTTGCAAATAATCAATGCTAAGGTTGTGAGTTCCTGAAATCAAAGGTGTATTTCCATTATAGTATGTCAAAGTAAACTGCAAAGAGCTTGATGTTTCAAAAGCACTTGAAACATAAACTCTGAAATAGAACACGCCATTTCCTGTTCTATCCTCATCAGTCAAAGTGACTTCAATTCCGTTTTCGATAAGTGAAGTAGAATTTGAGTTAATATAATATCCATATCTTGAGTTGTAAGCAAGTTTAGAAATGTTTACAGTTCCTGTTGTTCCACTTCCGCCCGAAACAGAATATGTCAATCTAAACTTTGTCATCATAGCATAAGCAGGATCAACCGTAACTGCTATGATTGCATCAGATGAAGGTGTCAAAGTGTTTGTAATTTCATCTGCAGGAATCAAATACAGAACAGAGTTTCTGATTTGTCTGCTTTCAATATTATAAGTTGAAATGCTGATATCCTCAATTTCTTGAGTCATAACAGTAAGTCCAACAGTTTTCAGATAATTTGTGTTTGAAGATTGACTCTCAGCATTAACCTTAAGAGTCAAATCATCATAAATTTGGTCAATCAAATGTTTGTTGGCATCGTCAATTCTTACCCAAACTCTAAATGAGAATCCAGTTTCTGTTGGCGTTCTTGTCCAAGAAACATTAAGTGTCAATTTGCTGTCAACAACAAACTTTGCAGCATAATCATCTGATGAAATTTCATTTGGAATTTCAATTTCTCCATACTGCAAACCAAACACAAGGTTGTCATTTTCGGCGTCGGTTTCAAGAGAAACATCGAAAACAGCATATTGGGAAGGTTTAACAATGAGATTTGTTGCATTGTTAATCACCAAAGATGTTGCTCCATTATAAACTGACACACCAAAATTTCTGCTTCTGTTTGTTTTTATTGCATTTGAATAATCACTATCATTTGCAACATCGTCAACGACAATGTATGCTTCAACTTCTGTGACATCACCATTTTCATGATTCTTATTTCCCAAAAGTGTCAAGGAGTTGTTGCTCTTAGAAACAGTCACATAGTCTTTTGTAACGGCTTCTTCTCCGGAATCATCTGTGTATGTATTTCCTGTCAAATTATAGTCAACAGTAAAGGTATCTTTCGCAGTTGAATATCCCGTTCCATTCAAATAGATTGTGTTGTTCATGTTGAACATAATCGTTCTTGAATTGTTCAATCCAGTCTGCAACAAAACGGTTTGATTGTCTTTAAGCTCAGCAGAATCAATCGTTGTTGAAAGTTCTGGAAGATAATTCAAAATGACAAATTTGAATGTCTTATATGAAGTGAAATTCATTTTTGAGTGAACATTAAGTTCAATCTCTGTCACACTCTTAGACAAAATTCTGATTGAGTTTGAATTTATTGAAATGTTTTTGCTTTCACTTGTGATAAGCAAACTCTTTGCTTGCTCTGCAGTCACACCAAACAAATCTGCGACAGAAATTGTGTTATAACTTGTAAGTGCAGATTGTTCTGCAGGATCAGAAATTGTCACAGTTGGACTGTAGACAAACAAAATTCCCTTGTCATTTCCAGCACTCAAAGACTTCAAAGGTGAAACATTGTTTGCAATATTTACATTTGCAACATCAACAGCCGCACTTTGAGTTGTGTTTTTGAGATACATAAATCCAAAGTTGATTTCATCATCAACATCAACAGTTTCCCAAATGTCAGAACTCAATCTTGCAACCAAATTGCTCCATTTCTCGCCCTGAGTTGGATTGTTGTAATCTGAAGGGATATCTGTTGTCTGCAAAACATTAGAGTCCCCAATTTGTTCAGTGTCACCATCATAAATTTGATTTGTGTATGCAAAAGTTGCGTTAACAAAAATTCTTGTGTTAATTGCAGCAGTGCTTGTTGTCCCGTTGTAATATGTGATGTAAGAATTTTTGAAAGTAATCATTTGAGCACTTGTATTAGATTCAACTGGTGCTCTCAAACTGCCCATAAATGCAAAACTTTCATTGACAACAGCACCAGCTTCAAAGGCAGCCAAGAACGCACCTTTTGTTGCAGTGCTGTTTGCAAAGACATTGTTAATTGCACAGCTTCCTGCTTCCATCAAAGAATATGCATAAGCATAAGATTTTTCAATAACACTTGTTTCTCCACCAAAACCAACAATGCCACCAACAGCACCTGTTGTTGTGATTTTGTTGCTTGCTGTCACTGACGAATTGCCGTTTTGTGTCACAAAGTTATAGAATTCAACGCCACAGTTTTCAATTGTTTTTTGGTTGTTTCCTGCAATTCCACCGACATACATTCCATTTGTTGCATTGATTGTCACACCATAGGAATATGTGTTTTTGATTGTTCCAAAGTTGTATCCCGCAATTCCACCAACATAAGAAGCAGTTGCATTCAAAGTGCTGCTCTTATATTCTCCGTCAGCATAATAGACATCAACAGAAACGCCATCAATTGTTCCATAGTTTGTGTTGGCAACAAAACCAGCAGATTCAGTTCCAGCACTTGTCACATTTCCAGCAAAGATAAGATTTTTAATCACACCTTTTTCGAGCAATGTGTTAACAAAACTTTGGCTGTTTCCTTCAAAAGTTAATGTGATTGTGTCATCTTTTCCAAAGAACATACCGCTAAATTCATTATAGCTTACCCAGTTTGTCAAAGTGATGTTGTTCATGATTCTGTAATATTTTGCAGTATCAATATTCTTAAGGTCTGCTTCGTTGTAAACCCTAATAGCAGTCCCCTCACTCATACCGTCAGCGATAGTAATGGCAATTTTAACAATCAAATCTTTGTAATAAATTTTTTCACCATCGTTGTTGTAGAAATAGGTTGAAAATTCGTCGTTTTCATTAATCAACTTATCATAATAACTGTCAAATTCTGATAATCTTATTGTTTTTGCGGTTTCAACAATTTCCCCTTCAGCATCTTCGCTGTATTTATAAACCAACACTTGATCAACACCATCAACAGTCTTAATCATGTCGTTAGGAAGCAAATACAAATTTCCATAACCACCCTTGCTTGTGTTGATGTTAAGGTTGAATGTCTGTCCAATAGAAGAAGTTGTGATTGAAAGGTCACTGCTTGAACCATAAGATGCAAAATATGCATAAGCCAAACTTGTGTCATTTGCATCACTTGGAGAAACAGATGTTGAAATTGTGAAACTTCTCTCACTGCTTACTGTTGTTGTCAAATTCAAATAAATTTCATTATCTTCAGTTTGGTTAAGCCATTGAACGCTTTCAATTCTCTTAACATTTCTGATTTCAATTTGAATTTCTGTTTTTCTTTCAAAACCATTTTCGTCCATATAAGAAATGGTCAAAATATCACGCACAGATGTCTGCATATTTGTTGAGTTTGCCGTGATTCTAAATTTGAAATATCTTCCAGAGGAAGCAAATGAAATGTTGCTTATTTCATAATATCTGTTTTTCAAATAATTTCCGTCTTGTGTTCCTTCAAAATCATCTAATGCAGATGTGAAATTGAAGTAAGAAAGATCATTTGAATATGTTGGAACTTTTTCATCTGGACGCATAGAAACTGTAACATCAACTCTTGAAAGCCCAATGTCGCTTTGACTTAATGTTTCGGTTGTGTAAAGCAATGCTGTTTTAACATCAGAAGAAAGATATCTAACAGAATAGAAACTTTCCAATGCGAAAAATCTTGCAAGCACGATTTCATTGTGTTCCTCATCATAGCCACTAAACAAAACACAAACATAACCTTTAAAAGCATTGTCAGTCAAACTCAATCTGCTTTCATTGATTGTGAAATAAAGTCCATTGTTGTCTTCAAAATATCTGTAATAATTCAAGGCAATAGTGTTCAAATCGTTCGAACTGAACAATTCCTCCGCTCTAGCCAATGCCTCATTATCGTCAATAATTCCTTCAACAACCTTAACAGCTGCAACCAATGTGTCAAAAGAAAGCATTTTGTATGATATTGCTGTTTCTGACAAAGATGCATTTTGATAATTTGTGTTCAAAGGAATGCTAGTTCCCGCTTCAAGCATCAATTTTGAAAGAGAACTAGACTGTCTTGTGACATCACTATCAATCAAACCTGCCAATTCAACAAAATTTTGAACAGTTTGCTCGTCTTTGTAAACATCAGACGATGCCTTATCCGCATTTGAAATTGATGCTGATGACAAAGGAACAAAAGCATGAATTCCAAATTTTGCAGAAGTTTTTCCTGTCACATGTTCAAACCAGAAATTGGTTGATGAATCAAAATTGTAACCATTCAAAGAAACCGTAAATCTGACAATGACATAAACACCTTCGTCAGGATCCAAACTTGAAGAAACATATTGAATGTCAGAGAACGTAAATCTTGAATTTTCGTCACTCTTAAGAGTCAAACCAGAAATTGTTGACAAATCTTTGATTTTAACATTGAAAGTCATCGTTTTTGCTGCATTTACACTTGAAGAGATGTAAGTCGTTGAAGGGATATCTTCGTCGTTGGCATCTGTTATTGTCAAATTTTCATCTTCGGAAATACGATAGAAATTCATTGTAAGCGAAGTGCTTGCATCAGCATTGCTTACAGAAATAAATCTAAATTCAACTCCTTCCAAAATGTCAAATTCACTTCCACTTGCAACATAGATGTCGGAATTGTTCAAAATTGTTGGAGAAGTGTAAACACTTGAACCTGCTTCATGTGTGAATGTCAATTCTTGTCCACGATAATAAACCTTAATGAATGAAGAAACAGGATTGTTTTCGTCAAGTGCCAAATTTTTCAAAGCATCTTGATTTAAATCAACAGAGATGTAATACATGCTGTTATCAATTGCCACTTCAGTTGGAAGAACTGTCGTAGAAATTTGATAACCGTTGCCTGTTGCATAATTTGAGAAGACATCAATAACATTATTGTTCAAGATGTCGCCATTTGCATTTGAAACTTCAATTCTTGTTGCAGAATAGAAAGTATCCAAAATGACAGTCGAACCATCAGAAACCAAATCGAAGTTATAGTCCTTATAGCCAATTTTGAAGTAGAAATAGAATGTTCCAAATCTGTTTATCGCTGATTTATCCAATGCATCAATTGTGAAATTGTATGTAATTTTATTTGTTGCTTCATCGACAACTGGTGCGTCGATTTCCAAAGTCAAATAATTTTCATATTCTGATTTGCTCAAAGCTTGCAAATCACCATTGTCAAGTTTTTCATAAACAACTGGTGACAAACTGATCTCGTAAGGTGTGTTTATAACAATTGAACCTTGAACACTTGACAAATTGGAATTGTTTCTCGTCAGTTTGAATGTTGCCTCATTTGTCGCAACAGAATTGTTTTGATACAAAGCAACTCCATCAATGGTCAAATTGTTGATTGTGCTCTTTTCCAACACTTCAAATCTGACAGTGTTATAAACATTTGTGTTGTTTGCAAATGATGCTCTCAAGTTGATGTATGACATATCAAAATCTTCGTTCACATACAAAACATCACCTTGAATGGTTGCATACAAAATTCCGTCTTTAACAAATTGTTGAGAATTCTCTTCTTCAGAATCTTCAAAACTCCAAATAATGTCACAAATATTTGCGGTCACTGGTTCCAGACTGAAATAATCATCAACATTAAGTTTTTTATTAACACCCTTTGTCACAAAAAGATTTGTTCTTCCATCAACACTGTCTTCAGGCAAAGTTTTGATTTCTTCCAAAACGGTCATAACATGGACACTGACAATTTTGCTCTGTTTGCTGTCTTCTTTTGCTGAAACCTTGACTTCTGCCTCACCACTCTTATCAGCATAGATTGTGAAAGAATAGTTGCTTGAATTTTTGACAGTAACAGGAGAAAGTCTAATGCTGTCTCCACCCTTCAAGATTTCAACATTAATTCCAGAGGAAGAATTTTCAAGAGAAACATCAATCACCTTTGATTGATAGTTTTCCGCCTGTTCATCATTTGTGTAAATGACAACTTCTTCCGTAGAAACAGAAAGCGAAACTTTCTTTTCACATGCGGAAAGCAAAACTCCTCCTAAAATCATAAAAACACTCAAAATTCCCAGAGCAAATTTTTTCATGTGTCCTCCTAAAATAATATTTGCAATAAGCAAA
>CAJJUK010000002.1 GCA_905195085.1 uncultured Christensenella sp. | reverse complement strand
ACAAATTATATCTAGTAAATGAAGTGTCCTGATATTCATCAACAATTATATATTTATAAGGTAAATTCAACCCATTTTTCACAATACAATCACTAGCTTTATTAATCATATCATTAAAATCAATTTTTTTAATTTTTAATAAATTTTACAGACAGATATCCAAAATCATCATAATGACAAAACCTATCATGAAAGCCCATGTTCCCACAGACGCTTTTTCTCCAAAGTGAATTTCTGGAAGAAGTTCTTCTATGATTACATAAATCATGGCTCCCGCAGAGAAAGCTAAAAGCCAAGGGAGTAGGCTGGAGATTGATGCTGCAAGGAAGAATCCTGCAATTGCAAAGATAGGTTCGACAATTCCGCTTAGCGTTCCCAACCAAAAAGCTTTCTTTTTGTTTCCAAGACAATTATATAATGGCAGTGATGTTGCCAAACCTTCAGGAAAATTTTGTAGCGCAATTCCGAGTGCAAACATCAGAG
Source organism: uncultured Christensenella sp. (assembly GCA_905195085.1). Classification (GTDB taxonomy): domain Bacteria; phylum Bacillota; class Clostridia; order Christensenellales; family UBA1242; genus Caccovivens. Next base: position 91,115 of record CAJJUK010000002.1, on the reverse strand, counting down.
CCACCAAAAATGATGATTGTGTTGCAACGGCTGTTCCCAAAGTGAAGCCAACGGACAGTCCTTCGGGTATATTGTGAATTGTTATTGCAGAAAAAAGTTTGAATGCACGTTTTTTGTCAACCTTTTCGTTATTTTCTTGGTTTTTTAATAATTTTTCAGCATTTTCTTTTGAAAAATTGTTTGTGTCTTCAAGAGTTTTGTCTTTTGAAGAAAATTTTGAACTTACAAAATCTAGGACAATCATAAAGATTCCACCTATCAAAAATCCCAATACGACAGGAATAAATGATAAATCTCCCCAAGATTCTTCAGCATTTTCCAAAGCTGGCAAGAGAAGTGACCAGATTGATGCTGAAAGCATTATGCCGGCAGCCAAGCCAATTGTTATCATGTTTATGAGTTTTGATGATTTTTTAAAGAAAAACACAAGTGCTGCGCCTAATGTAGTCATCAGGCATGGCAGTGTGAAGCCTAAAACTAAAGTTATTGTTTCGTTCATAGATTGGCAAGAATACTCCTTCATAATCAATTTATGGAAACAATATTTTTTTGTTACAAGATTTGTTTTTAGTCTTGCTTAAATTTTGTGGTAAAACAAGGTTTTGGGAATGAATTGTTCAAAAAGTTGCTTTATTTTCAAAAAAAATATAAAAATTAGCCTAAAATTGATAGAAATTTGTAAAAATTAGCTATTTTTATTCGTTTAAATGTAAAAAATTGATAATTTTATGGGAATTTTTATTAATTTTTTTGAAAATATATTAAAAATGCGTCAAAAATCATGAAAAAATTAAAAATTTTATATATTTTTTAACATTTTAATCTTCGTGAAAAATTGGTGAAAAAACCGCTTTTTCTGGGATTTTGTTTTTTTGATAAAATAAATTACAAAAATGGACATATATCAAAGAATTAAATTGACTTTTTTTGTTTATTATAATATAATAATTGCGTAAGAAAAAATTGCGAAACAGACTTTCAAAATATTTCCTTACAAATTCAGCAAAAAGTTTGTTCTCTCAAATGAATTGATGATTTGAGAGAATTTTGGCGTCTATAAAGTCTGGCAGCAATTTTGAAGTCCAAAAGAGATTAAGGAGTTTGTTGAAATGGATAGATTAAAACGCAAATTTGGATTTTACATAATGGCAAGCATCTTCATGCTGTCATCTGCATTTGGATTTGGAATGGTGTTTTCAAATGTGGGAATGAGTCCAACATCGTCTTCTGTTGTTGAGGAAGATGAGAATTTATCAGTGGAAGATTATGAAGACGACATGATAAGTGCAAATGCAACAAAAGAATACACGGGATATAATCCTTCCATCAGTGTTGCATCTGGAGATGTTGTGGTTGTTCAAGACGCATATTTCAACAGTGCCATCAGTTTGTCTAATGTCAGTGCTGATGTTTATTTTGAAAATGTTATTTTTGAAATGGGAGCGGCAAGCACACAGATTTTTGCAGCGTCCTATTCGAACATAAACATCCATTTCACAGACGTATATATTCATCAAGGGGCTTTGTCAACAACGGTTAAAAGTTTTGAAAAAGAAAATGTTTACAGAAATTCATCAAACACAAGTGTTGGCGGAACCTTTAGTGCAGATGGAACGGTAAGTTCATCGACGATTTATGATATCAACTTTTTGACGGCTCAAACTTTTGGAGGAAAAGAATATTGGTCTGGTGCCTGGGATTTCGAGTCAAAATGGGGGTATAAGATTGATTCTGAAGACACTGTTGCCACCATAAACGCAACACCAAAACCATTATCTTGGCTTGAAAGTCAGTATGGTGATTCTTCAAGAAATTATAGAGTGATGCTCTATAACACTTACACAAAACAAGGAATCAGAACTTATGTTACTGCTTCTTCAAAATTGAATTCAACTTCTGGTGTTAAGTTCACTAGATCTGGTTACACTCATAAATGGGCGTATTCCAATGGTGGTGAGGGTGCAACCGAAGTGACAATCACTCAAGATGGTGAACTTTACACTGTTTGGGAAGCAAGCAATTATACAATCACATATAATCCTAATGGTGGTTCGGGAAGTAATCAAACGCAGGCCGTAACATATGATGCAAACTTCACAACAAAAGCAAGCAATACCTATACAAGAACCGGTTATACCTTTGGTGGTTGGAGTACAAGTTCTTCTTCTTTGACTGGATCTTATCAAAAAGCAAGCACAACCTACAAATATACGACCGCAGGGAACACTACTCTTTACGCATATTGGCAGATCAACACATACACTTTGACAATCAACTATCATTCAAACAGTGCTTACACTCATGCGACTAATTTGAACATTTCTCAAAGCAGCAGCACGGTTTCAAGTGGAAGCATTGCAAGGGGAAGTAGTGCAACCGTTAAACACACATATTCAACAACGGCATTGACTGTTTCTTTTGCAGCAGCACAGCAATCAAGTTATGATTATTACATCAATATTGGCTCTGCTCCAACAACATCATCAAGTGTAGATACAAAAACATATTCTTGGACACCAACTGGTAATGCCACGATCAATGTGTATGTATTTGAAAGATATACCGTGCAATTTAATGGTAATGGAAATACAGGCGGGACGGTGCCTTCGACTACCTACAAGATACATGGCACAAACTTGACTATAACAGCAAATTCATTGACAAAAACGGGTTATACCGCAAATGGTTGGAATACGTCAGCCACTTTGACAGATACTCCTGCATATACGACATCTTACACAGCAAATGCTTCTGTGACTTTGTATGCAAACTGGAAGGCAAATCCTTATACAATTACATACAACTCTAACTATGGGACTGAAACAACACAAACACAAAATGTAACTTACAACGCTAAGTTTACAACAAAGGCAAGCAACACCTTCACAAGGACTGGTTATTCTTTCTCTGGCTGGAGCACAAGCAGAACTGCAATTGCTGGTGATTATACAAAAGCATCAACTAAATATACATATACAACGGCTGGCAACACCACATTGTATGCAATTTGGTCTGCCAACACATACACAATCACTTTGGACAGCAAATATTATGCAACATCAAGTACGGCAACAGGTACGGCAGTAACATCCGCCGGAACGGGAGCTATTTATGAAAAATATGCAACAGGTTGGTATTCAAATTCTGGAGCAACATCAGCAATAGATAAAGTTCCTACATTGCCAACTTATACTGGACACACTTTCCAAGGTTATTACACAGGGAAAGCAGGAACGGGCACTCAAATCATTGATGCAACTGGAAAAATTCTTGTTGGGAATACTCAATTTAGTGCAAATACAACAATTTATGCTTATTGGTCAATTGATGTTTATACAATCACTTTAGATGACCAGAATGCAACATCTGCCTCAAGCCCAAATCCTATTTATGTGAAATATGGAGTAGGTTATTTCTCAAATAGTGGTGCTACATCGTCTATAAATTCTATAACGGCACCAAAAAGAACGGGCTATATCTTTGGTGGTTATTTTACAAACACAAATGGCAATGGGACGCAGATTATTTTAAATAGCGGAAGCATTGTTGCAAACACCAATACTCAATTTACTGGACATGCAACAATTTATGCAAAGTGGACTGCAGAAAGATATGCAATCACACTTAGTGTTGCCAATGGTGGAACTTTGGCATCTGGCATTGCTGACAACAACAACATAATTTATGCACAATATGCAAGTGGAACTACTTACAAACAATCTAGTGTTGATGCTGGCTCAACAGTGCTTAAGGCTGAGGCAACAAGGGGTGGTTATGCTCTTGCTGGTTGGTTTACATCTCAAACAGGTGGAACAAAAGTTATTGAAGCAGATGGTACTTTTGTTTCTAATGTAAGTGGATATACTAACGGTTCTGGACAATGGACAAGAACTAGTGGTGTCACTCTCTATGCACAATGGGATAACAATTCTTACACAGTCACATACAAGGCAAATGGTGGAAGTGGTGAAGACCAGCAACAAAGCGTAACATTTGGACAAAACTTCACGACAAAGGCTGCAAACACCTTCACAAGAACAGGGTATACTCTTTCAGGTTGGAGTACAAGTGAATCATCCTTGGCTGGAAGTTATCAAGGAACAAATTCAACATATTCATATTCAACAATTGGGAACACTGATCTTTATGCTTACTGGACAGCGAACGTTTATAAAGTTAATTTGAACAATCAAAATGCAACAACAGCTGGAACGACTGTTATATATGAAAAATATGCAACGGGCTGGTACTCAAATGAGGGAGCATCAACTGTATTTGAAAATAATACAATTGTTAAACCAGCTAAGACAGGTTATACCTTTGCTGGATATTGGACAGAAACAAATGGTAATGGCACACAAATAATAGACAAAGATGGAAAAATTATTGGCGCTAACACACACTTTAATGGTGCTGCTGGAACTGAATATACTATCTATGCAAACTGGACAGCAAATCCATATACAATTACTTATAATTCAAATTATGGCACAGCAACAACTCAAACACAGAATGTAACTTACAACGCTAAATTCACAACAAAGGCAAACAACACCTTTACGAGAACAGGTTATTCATTTGCTGGTTGGAGTACTGATGCCGCATCTTTGGCTGGAAATTACCAAAAAGCATCAACGGAATATACTTATAATACTGCAGGAAACATCACACTTTATGCAATTTGGACAGCAAATCCTTACGACATCGTTTTGGATAGTTATAACTTTGTTGATGGTGTTAACTTTAATGGTGGCTACATTGACACGGGAGTGAAGGCCGGCAGTAACATCTCTGTTTATGTTGAATATAATGCAACTTCAACTGGTTGGATTTTCGGTTCGAGAACTAGCACAGGGTCTAGTGATAGTTATGCTCTTTTTAATAACGGCACAACATCAATTTGGATGCAATATCAAGAACAAGGAAAAACTGTGACTGTTTCTAACGCATATAACACTCGTCATAGCTTCTTTATAAATGGTGACAAAGCGGTTTTTGATGGCACCCAGGTTTATGATTATTCTTCAAAGGGAGATTTTTCTTCCAATTTGAATATTTTCTTTGGTGGATTGAATGCTGGCGGTTCTTTGGAATCTAGAATTTTCAGTGGAACAATCTATTCTTTCCAAATTTGGGATGGAGATGAATTAATCAGAAACTTCGTTCCTGTTGTTTCGGTGCAGGGAGTAGGTTTTGTTGATTTGATTGAAAACAAATTCTATGGTTCTGCAAATGACAAGGCCTTGACTGCAAGTGGCAGTGCTTCATCTTCAACTGTTACTGCCACATATAATTCTTCAGCCATAAGTGGTTATACTTCAGTTAGCCGAACAGGTTATGTGCTTGATGGTTGGTACACTGCTGACAATGTCAAAGTTTTGACAAATACTGGAAATTTGGTGGCAAATGTAAGCGGATACACCAATGCGTCATCTCAGTGGATAAGAACCAGTGGTGTGACTTTGTATGCTAAATGGATTCCTAACACATATACAGTTAACTTTAATAACAATACTGGAAGCGGAACAATGGCAAGTCAAACTTTCACATATGGAGAAGCTCAAGGTTTGACAAAAAATGCCTTTACTAAAACTGGTTATGAGTTTATGGGTTGGGCAACAACAGCAAATGGCGAAGTGTTGTATTTAGATGAAGAGTATGTCAGAAACATCACAACAAACACATCTATCACTCTTTTTGCTAAATGGTCTTCAGAAACCTACACAATCACTTTGGATTATAAATATTATGAATCTTCTTCGGCGTCTGGATATGATTTTGTTGCTTCAAATGAAGGAACGTCTGGAACAACATCAATTTCAGAAGTTTATGAAGTTGATTGGTTGGTTGGTGGAGTTTCTTCTTCAAGCATAACTCGACCTACTTACAAAGGTTACACTTTTGGTGGGTATTACACAGGAAAAACTGGAACAGGTGTGGAAATCATTAACAATCTCGGAGAAATTGTTGCTCCAACAACACAATTTACTTCGAACACAACAATATATGCAAAATGGACGGCAAATCTACATACAATTACATATAACAAAAATGATGGAACAAACACTACAGCGACTCAAAGTGTGACTTACAATAGTCCATTTACAACAAGAGCAGTTCCTGCTTCTGGTGATACCCTTTATAGAGAGGGATACACCTTCAAAGGTTGGAGCACCAATAAAGATACTGATGGTTCTGGTTTCAGTGGTGCAACAGCAAATTCAGACTTTACAGGAACAGGAAATTTGTCGGCCGGGACAAGTTATGTTTATAAGACTGACAACAATGTGACACTTTATGCAATTTGGACAGTTAATTCATATGAAATTGAACTGGAAATAGGTGAAGGTGAAAGCATTGTTGGTGGAAGCACCACAGTTTATGTGACTTATGATTCTAATGAAATTAAATTGGCAAATGGTTCATTGGTTGCGCCAATGTCACAAAAAACCGGTTACACCTTTGCTGGTTGGTACACCACTCAAGATGGTGACGGAATTCAAGTCATTGATTCAAATGGTGCACTTGTGAACAATGCTAGTGGTTACACAAGTGGTGGAAAATGGAAACACGATGGTGATGTGACTTTATATTCAAGATTTAATGTGACCGCTTGGGATGTCTTCCTATTTGGTGGAGAAAGTTCTGATGTTATTACTCCGACAGATGAATGGCAATATTATGAATTAATAGAGGGTTCTACATATGCTAAAGATAGAGTTAAAAGACATGTGACTTATAATACTGCATATCTTCTCCCTTATGTAAATGAAGACGGAACTGCAACAGAAGAGGGCAAGACAAAAGTCTTGAGAAATGGATATGAATTCATGGGTTGGTCAACAACTACAGGGGACGGTGCAATAAACAACCTTGTCAAACCAAATGATTTGTTCACAGGAAGTGCTGCCGAAAAGACCTTCTATGCAGTTTGGAAAGAAGTTACATATACAATCACATACGAAACAAATGGTGGAACAATTAACTCAGGTTCTGTGACATCATACACTGTTAATTCAACTTCTTCTTTGCCTACAAGTGTTTCAAGAACTGGATATACTTTTGCAGGTTGGAAAGCAACAGTGGTTGCCGGAAACTGGGAATTGAACAAAGTTTATGCAAATCCAACAGCAAGCAACGCAACTGACAAAACAAAAGTTTTGACAGGTATGTACGGAAATGTAACATTATCAGCTCAATGGACTGTTAACAGATATGAAGTTACATTCAATGCAAAAGGTGGAACTTTTGCAGATGGTGCAGATGTTGATGCCTATGTTGTTTATGGAACACAAAGTTATTACACGACTGAGACAGGGACAACTGCCTATACTTTCTTGGTGCCAACAAGATCAGGTTACACCTTCCTTGGATATGCGGATAGCGAAATTGCAGACAGTGCCGCAAACACTGTGGCTTTGGCAGACTATATTAAATATGAAAACGGAAGCTTTACTGTTGCAAAGAATTGGGACAAGGCAACCGATGCAACATTGTATGCTGTTTGGAAGACAAACTCATATACAATCACCTACAATGCAAATGGTGGAACGGGTGCTGACCAAACTGTTAATATAAACTTCAATGCTAGGTTCACAACAAAAGCAAGCAACACCTTCACAAGAACTGGCTATACCTTTGCAGGCTGGAGTACAAGCAAAACTTCACTTGCTGGTGGATATCAAAAAGCTTCAACTGAATATACTTACACAACAGCAGGAAGCACAACTTTGTATGCAATTTGGACAGCAAATCCATATGTTATTACTTATAATTCAAACTATGGAACGGCAACTACAACAACTCAAAATGTAACCTATGATGCGGTGTTTACAACTGCTCCAAACAACACATTCAGCAGAACTGGTTATACATTTGCAGGTTGGAGCACAAGCCAAACTTCACTTGCTGGTGCATATCAAAAAGCTTCAACTGAATACACCTATACAACAGCCGGAAATACAACTTTGTATGCAATTTGGACAGCAAACAGGGTGGAAGTTGTTCTTTCAGCTGAAAACGGAGAAATTTATTCTGACTCTAACACAATTACAAACAATACAGTTTGGATTGAATATGGTTCCAAAAACATTTATACAAGTGCAACAGGAAGTGCGACAGCAATTCCTAGAGCAAGAAGAAATGGTTATAATTTCCTTGGTTGGTTCTCAGCAACATCTGGTGGAACTCAATACATTTCTGCAGCAGGTGCGTTGATTAACAATTGGGCAATTTCAACGACAACAACAATTTATGCACAATGGGAGAAAGCAACATTTATAATCACATATGTTTTGACTGATGGAGCAACCTTTAATGGAGTTTCAAACACTCAAACATATCAAATCGGCAATGCTGTTACATTATATAATGTTGGAAGTCAAATCAATAAGACAGGATATTCTCTTAGATGGAGAGCAACAAATTCAACCGGAGCATCTACACTTTGGACCAACGCTGCCAATGTCGATGGTTACATTGCTGGAGGATATTCTCTGGCTGAAGGACATTCTGAATATGGTCATGTGACCTTGGAATCCGTTTGGACTGCAAACACATCTCAAATCACGATTAATTTTGATATGAATGGTGGGGGTTATGGTCCGACATCACATACTGCACAGTATGACAATGTTCCTGAAAATATCAAAAAACTTGATACTCAACCAAGCGAAATCACAAATGCAGTTGCTTGGAGAACTGGTTACACATTTAATGGTTTCTATACCGCTGCAGAAAATGGAAAAGGAGAAAAAATCTTTAATGCAGATGGTTCTGTTGTTAAAGATAGAGATATCAGTGGTTGGTTGGAAACTGGTGGTATTTGGAAAAATGCAAACACTAGAGTGACATTATATGCTCAATGGACTGTTAATACATACACTTTGAACTACACTGTTGGAACTGGTGTTGACAGTATTTCCATTTCGGGACAAAGTGGACAAATCCAAGCAAATGGAACAATTCAAATTGCCTATGGAACAAGTGTGACAGTAACTGCCGCTCCAAAAACTGGTTATACAATCCAAAATTGGACAGCTGGAACAAGCCAAAATCCAACTGCTCAAGTTGGTAGCATTGACTCTGAAAATGGAACAGCAACTTATACGTTCACTTTTGACTACAGTTTGTTTGGACCAACTGATAATGGATATTTGTCACCTTCAAGTGTTTACTATGTGGCTTCACATTCAAATGCTGTCGAAGTTGATTACAAAGTTCAATACAGAACTCAAAATAAAGATGGTTCATACACGAATGCAACCACTGCAGTTCAGGCTAAAGCTCCAACTGACACAGTTTTGACTCTTGATGAAATCAGAGAAATGGTTGGAACAATCAATGGATATCAATATGCAACAAACAGATATTACATTGGTGGAAGTTCAACACCTTCGGGAAGCAATGTTCAACAATTTACTGTTCGTGGTGATGGTTCTTTGGTTATTGAACTTGACTACAATTATTCAACTTACACAATCACATATACATTCCCTACGGGACAAACTGGAACATGGATTAATGGTTCGACATCGACTCAACAATACACAATTCATGACAATATTGAATTGAAAGGTGTTGATCATGTAATAAGAATCGGTTATGATCTTACAAGCTGGACTCCAAATGGCACTGGAAATTGGGGAACTACAGCAATTGAACAAGGTTCCTCGGTGTCAAATGGCAAATACGGAAATGTGGTTTTGACCGCAGCTTGGACACCAAAACAATTTACAATTTCTTATAATCTTAATAATGGTGCTTGGGCTTCAAGTTATACCGCACCAACAAGTTACACTTACACATCAAGTGCAATAACTTTACCTACGGCTTCAAATGTTTCAAGATCTGGATATTCATTTGCAGGTTGGACAGAAACATTCACAATCAAGAATTGGTATAATGGATTTATCGGTTTGAACACAGGTGTATTTGGACCTGATTCATCATATCCAAATTCAATCTATTCTGAAGCAATAAGTTTGAAGGCTGGTGTGACATACACAATCACTGGTGGAAATGCAAATGTGAGATGGAGAATCTTTGACTTCTCAGGAAATTATTTGGGAAATTTGAGCAGTTCTTCAACTTATACTGCAACAGAAAATTGCGTGGTTTACATATTGTTCTATGCTGGTGCAAGCAGCGATGAAAGAAATTGTGTTATCACAGCTAGTGAAAAGGCTTCAACCATTCCAACACAAAGTTTGGGAAATAGAACTTATGTTGCGACTTGGACCGCAAATAAGATTGAAGTAACTTTGAATGTCAATGATGTTAACAGTGGCAATGGATCAACATCTGCAACCATAACACCAAGTTTGACAGACAACAAAATTTACATCAAATATGACAGCAAAGATATTTATGCAGGACAGAGTTCTTCAGATACCATTGCTCCAGTTGCAAGCAGAAATGGATATTCTTTCAACGGTTGGTTTACTGCAGCAAAAGATGGAACAAAAGTTATCAATGCAGACGGAACTTTGATTTCCAACTGGACAACAGCGACTGCAACAACCCTTTATGCACAATGGACAGCAAACAAATACACCATCACCTTGAATGGAAATGGTGGAACTATCACAAGTTTGACAGCAGGAAACAATGTTACAGTTTCTGTTGCAAATTCTCAACTCACTGCAACATTTGATCAAACAGGAACATTCACTGCTGGAGTTAAGAGAACGGGTTACACATTCAAAGGTTGGTTCAACAGTGATGGTTCTCAAATTACAGGTTTGACAAATGGAGCAATCTCTGGAAATAACGGAACTTTCAGCTCAACAAACAACTCTGTTTTGAATCTCGCAAATTCTGGCAATATTGACATATATGCAATTTGGGAAGCAGATTATGTTGAAGTTACTTTGAATGTAAACAAAGGAACTGGAAGTACAACTCCTACAGTTTCTCACACAACACTTTATGTGAAATATGGGACAAACTATTCTGAGGCAATTTATGACAAGGCAAATTCTTCAACAAGCAAGATTGGACTTGTTAATGCATCTAGAGATGGGTACAGCTTCAGTGGTTGGTTTACAGATGCAACAAGCGGAACACAAATTACAAATGAGTCCGTTGTTGGAACTGGCGTTGTTTATGAGGACGGAACATACAAAATCACCTTGTATGCTCATTGGACAGCAAGACAGTTTACTGTTACATACTTTAAGAACTTTGACGACACGACAACAAATCAAGCAGACACTTTGAAGGCTACGTTTGACCAAACATACACTGTTCTTGGCATTAATAACGGTTTGTTTAATTTCGATGTGACTGGTTGGACTTTCCAATATTGGGCAACAAGTTCAACAGGTGGAACAATATATAATCCTGGCGATATGACCTACACAATCAATGGAAATCTCAATCTTTATGCAATCAGACAAGCAAATTCTTATACTGTGACATACGATCCAAATGATAGCAACTATCAAGGAACAGCCGTTTTAAAAGACGGAATGTCAAAGGTTGCGGAATATTATTACAATCAAGCAGTTGACATTTCTTCAAGATATGACAGAGCGGGCTATGCTTTTGCTTCTTGGAACACAAAGGCAGATGGAACTGGAACAACAATCACATCAAGCAACAACACAGGTCTTGTTGCAAACGATGGTGGAAGTATAACATTGTATGCAATCTGGACTGCTGGTTCTGTTGATTACACTGTTTACCACTATACACAGACAATTGATGCAGCAAAGAATGGCAGAACAGAATTCAGCGTTTCTGATATGTCAAACTACACATTGACAGGCAGTGCAGAAACAAAACAGGGTATAAGTGGTTCAACAATTTCTGAAGATACAATCAATTCTTATTACAAAACTTTGACTGGATTTACCAAATCTTCAACCGTTGTGACAAATGTCGCAGGAAACAGTCTTGTTGTTCAAGCAGATGGTTCACTTAGGGTTTATTTGCTCTACACAAGAGATGCATATTCAATGACTGTTGAAATGCAGACAGGAATTGCATCTGTTTCTGCAACAGCAAAAGACACACAAACAAACGGAACAAGAACATTATCCGGAAGCACTTCTGGAAAGAATGTGACATTCAGTGGAATTTTCTTTGGTGAAACAGTCACAGTTTCTGCTGGACTTTTGGCAGGTTACACAAATCCAAGCTTTGCAGTGATTTCTCCAGAAGGTTTGGCATTCTCATCAAATTCATTTGGTATGCCTGCTTCAAATGTTTCACTTTCAGTAGTGGCAACACCAGGACAGGTTACTTACAAAATCAATGTATATTTGATGGATACAAATGGAAATTATCCAGAAGATAGCGCTCCTTCAGAAGTGATTACCAATGGACTTTCTGGACTTATCAACACTGAAATTACAATCAGCTCAACAGTTTACACAAAGGCAGGGTTCTCATTCGATAACAATAAAACAACTGCTGAAGATATGACGAAAGTTTTGACTGCTGAATATCGTGATGGTCAAGTTGTTGGAACAACTGTATTCAAACTTTACTATTCAAGAAATCAATACACATTGACAATCAAACCTAATGGTGGTCAGTATGATTCTTCAAGTGAAGATACACAAATTACAAGATATTTTGAAGAAACCTATACTGTAAACAATCCAGATAGAGCAGGATATACTTTCTCTGGCTGGACACTTACAGGTGGTTTTGGAAATCTCAGTGGAACAACATTCACATTTGGTGCTGGAAACAGTGTTTTAACAGCAAATTGGAATGCAAACACTGTTGAAGTTACATTGAATCTTAATTATGATTCTTCAACAAAATCACAACCAAGTTTTGTTGAAACAGACGGAACAATTTACATCACATATGACAGCAAAAACATCTATGCTGCAAGAACGGGAGATGCATATCCTTATGCTCCTGAAGGAGATGTGATTGCTCCAAAGGCACAAAGAAATGGTTATGACTTCCTTGGTTGGTTTACAGACGAAACAGATGGAACAATGGTTATCAACAGCAATGGTGTGCTTGAAAACAACTGGACAACATCAAATCTTGATGGTCAAGTTCTTTATGCTCATTGGGACATCATTGATTACACCATCACTTATGTTAATGATGGCGGAACACTGGATCCTTCTGCTGTGACAACTTATACAATCGAAAGTGGTGATTCCCTTCCAAACATCACAAGAAGTGGTTATTCATTTATGAATTGGAAAGCTACAGATGTTGAAGGAAACTGGGTATTAAACACAGAATATCCAGCACAAAAGAATCTTGGTGGAATGTATGGCGATGTAACTTTGAATGCATTGTGGCAAGCAAACGTTTATGAAGTTAAATTGAATGCAAACCAAGGAACAGGAACTTCAGATGTTACAATCACTCCTTCTAATGGTTTGGTTTACATTGCATACGCTGACACAAGTTTCTACACAGGCAGAACTGCATCAACATTCCCTAATGAAATTTCTGGTTCAAAAATCTCTCCAGTTGCAAGCAGAGACGGATACAACTTCAATGGTTGGTGGACTGTTGCAAGTGGTGGAGTTCAAGTGATCTCAAATGCTGGTGCTTTGATTGCAAATGTTTCAGGTTGGACTGATGCAAGCGGAAACTGGATTGCAACAAGCGACAGCGAATTGTTTGCACAATGGACAGCAAAAGACAACATCGTTGTTACATTTGACTCAAACATCACAACATCTTACGCAAGAGATAATGTTTCAATTTCTCCAAGTTCAAAAGTTGTTGCATTCAATGGAACTTATGGAGAACTTGCAACAGCAACAAGAATTGGATACACATTTGGTGGTTGGTTCAAAGAAGCTGGTTGCATAAACGAAGTTACAAGTTCAACACAAGTTGTAAACTCAAGCAATCATACTTTGTATGCAAAATGGACAGCAAACACTCAAACTGTGACATACACAACTCAAAATGTGACAGTTGGAGAAAATTCAACAAAATCAGTTGCATCTCACAGTGCAAATGTGACTGCAACATTCACAGCAAACACTGGATATTCTTTGCCTTCAACAATCATTGTTAAGGTTGGAAATTCAGTTATTGATTCTGGTTATACTTACACAAGAACAAATGAAAACAAATCTGCAACACTTACAATCAACAGCGGATATATCAATGAAAATGTTGAAATCATCATTACTGGCGTTGCAGGTGTTAACACTGTGACATTCGATTTGGAGAATATCACATACACAGGCTCTGATTCTGCAACAAGTGGTGTAGCTTACAGTGCATATCTTCACAGAGTTTATGGATATGATTTGCCAAACTCAATTTCAGTGACAATCAATGGTCAGGCAGCAAACGTTAACACTGATTACACATATGTGGTTGACACAGACAAACAAAACGCAACAATCAATATCTTTGCAGATAAGGTTGTTGGAAACATTGTAATCACTGCAAGTGCAACTCCAAAGACACCAACTGTGACATTTGACGCAAATGGTGGAACTGTTGGAACTGCAAGCAAGACGGTTACATTTGCAGAAACTTATGGAACACTTCCAACTCCAACAAAGGCTGGTTATAACTTTGCTGGTTGGTACACAGAAAAACTTGCTGACAATGCAAGCGTTTCTGGAAAGACAAAGATCGAAGAAACAACAAGTGTGACAAGAGAAGAAAATCACACATTGTATGCATATTGGACAGCAAAAACTGTTCAAGTGCACATTGCAAACTTCTCTGGTGGAGCCTATGAAGGTTCTGTCATGGGATCTGATACTGGAGAATACACTGCGACATACAAAACAGGAGATGTCATTACTCTTTCATACTCTCCAAAGATGAATGGCGCAAATGCACTCTACTCATTCAGCAAATGGGTTTTAGGAACTGAATGGGGTTCAACAACACTTTCAGACGGAGTGTATGCAATTTCTGAAGCAGACACTGATGCTGGAATCACAATTGAAATTCGTGCGTGCTATTTGGTTACAGGAACTGCAACTGCCGTCACAGAAGGAAAATCTGGCGATGCTTCTGGTGGAACTGTGAGAGTTTATGAAGGCGACACAAGTGAGGCTACAACATCTTACAGTTGGGGTTACACTGGACCAACACAAACAACACAAATCTTCGCTGATGCAAAAGAAGGATATCGCTTTGATGGTTGGTTCACAAATTCTTCTTGCTCAGGCGATGCAATCTCTACAAATGCTCAATATGAATATGCGTTTGGTTCAACAGGACATTTCAATTTGTATGCCAAATTCACAGCAGTAGATTACACAATTGACTATGTTCTTAATGGTGGTGCATGGACAACAGGATTCAATCCAACAACATCATATAAGACAACTCAAAGTGTGACACTTCCAGTTGCTGCAAACTTGACAAAAACTGGATATACATTTGCTGGTTGGTATGAGTCTGAAACATTAGATGACGATGTTGTCACATCAATTCCTGTAGGAAGCCTTGGAAACAAGACCTTCTACGCAGATTGGTCAGCAAACACATACACAATCTCTCTTGATTCAAATGGAGCAACAGTTCCAGGAACATCTTCAGTTCAAGCAATTTATGAAACAACAACAGGCTTTACAATCACAAATCCACAAAAGACAGGTGCAACTTTTGAAGGTTGGACAACTGCACAAAATGCTGGAGTTGTTGTGGTTGGTGTTGACGGAAAATTGATTGCTGGAATTGAAGGATACACAACAGCAGACGGAAAATGGCAAAATGCTTCAGCAAATGTCGTTCTCTATGCAAAATGGTCAACAAACAGTTATGGATTGAATTTCACAATTGACAGTGATCAAATTGAAAAAATTACAATCAACGGAACAGATTACACACAAAGTGGAACAGCAAACATTGTTTATGGCAGTGAAGTTTCAATCACTGTGACAACAAAAACTGGATATGTTATCGACAAGATGACCGGCGGAACAACAAGTGCTCCAACAAGCGGAGTTGGAACAATTGCCGGTGACAAATTCAGTGCAACATACAACTTTACATTCAATTATACTGCAAGTGCAAACGGAGAGGTTGCATATTATATCGTCGTGACAAGCAGAGTTCTTAGATATACAATTGCTTTCAACAACAACACTGGCGTTGGAACAATGGATAACTTGGAAATGGACTACTTCACAGACAAGGCACTTACAACAAACACATTCACAAAGACTGGTTATTCATTCTTAGGTTGGAACAGAACTTCAGGTGCTTCAACTGTTGAATTTACAGATGGACAACTGATCGAAGACGCTCTCACAACAGCTGACGGCTCAACAGTTACTTTGTATGCAATTTGGAGCGCAGATACAAACACAATCACATACAATTTGACAAACTTGAGCGAAAATGCCGATGCTCCAAAGACAGTAATCACTTATGCAAATGATGTTAACTTCACAATCACACCAGATGCTGGATACAATTTGCCAACAACAATCACAGTCGTTGTTGGAACCACAACATTGGTTGTTGATGATGGTTACACATACAGTTCAACAACTGGTGCAGTGACAATCAAGAAAGACTTTATCAATGGAAACATTGTGATTACTGCAAGTGGTGTGGCAAAACAACTCACGGTCACTCTTGATGCAAATGGTGGAAATGTTTCACTTGCAACTATGATAGTGACATTTGCAAACACATATGGGACAATCCCAACACCAACAAGAACAGGATATACATTTGCTGGTTGGTGGACAGATGCAACTGCTGGAACACAAGTGACAAGTTCGACAACAGTGACAAACCCAGACAATCACACATTGTTTGCACATTGGACAGCAAATATCTACACAATCACATTGGATACAAATGGTGGGAATATGCTTGATGGTGTTGCTCAAACTGTTTATGTTCAATATGACAGCAACAAGATTTACATGACAAACACAAATGGTGTGCTTTCAAATGAGGTTGCTCCAAGAGCAGAAAGACAAGGCTATCAATTTGCTGGTTGGGGTGCTGGTGCAACACAAGTCATCACAGAAACTGGTGCTTTGAAAGTTGGAGTTTCTGGTTATACTGATGAAAATGGAAACTGGATTTACACCGACAACTTGCAATTGACTGCACAATGGACAGCAAATCCAGATACACCATACATCGTAAATCACTATCAAGAAAAAATTGGAATTTCAAATCCAAGCACAACAAATTCAATTCACTGGGATTTAAAAGACACAGACAATTTGGTTGGAACAACGGACAGTGAAGTTACTCCATATGTTAAGACATACACAGGCTTCACATCACCAACAACACAAACTGTTGTTGTCAAAGCAGATGGAAGCACAGTTGTGAACTATTACTACACAAGAAATCAATACTATATTGATACAAACTTAAAATTGACAACTTATGGAGCCTTGAACGGGTATAGTTCAAATTTTAGTGCATTTTCTATAACTGTAACAATTACAGATGAAGATGGAACTGAAATATTTACAGCAACAGGTGGAGATATCTATAGATTGGTAGATTATGGAGCGACAGTTACATATTCTAATTTGGTTGTGGCAAATGGATATGAATATAAAGGATATAGTACAAACCTCGATGCATTGACACCAGATTCGACTGAATATCCATATAATCCTTTTGTAAAAACTGAAAATAGTGATCGTCTTTACATTTTCCTTGAGTCAGTTGAATATCAAATTTCATACGAACTTGGAAATGGTGGTGTAAATGGTTCTGGGAATCCAACAAGTTATGAGACAACTTTTGCTGGAGAACAGACTTTCACTCTTTCTAATCCAACAAGAACGGGATATACATTTGCTGGATGGGATGTTGTATCATGGACAGACGGAACTCACTCTGACACACTCCCAACAATTGAACAAACAACAGTTGATTCTGAAACAAAGAACACTTTGACAATACCCGCAAACACCTACGGAAACATCACGTTGACTGCAAAGTGGACAGCAAACGATATCACAATCAATCTCAATCAAAATGGTGCAACAACTGAAGGAACATTGAGTGTTGTTGCAAAATATGAAGAAACAACAAGTTTCACAATCACAAATCCACAAAAAGTTGGACACACCTTCCTTGGTTGGACAACTGAAATGAATGGTGGAACACTTGTTATTAACACAGATGGAAGTTTGGTTTCCGATGTTGCAGGATATACTTCTGGTGGCAAGTGGGCAAGAGCAGAAGAGACAACTCTTTATGCTTCTTGGAGAGCTCACACATACACAATCGTGTTCAACGGAAATGGTTCAACAAGTGGAACTATGACTGATTTGTCAATGACTTATGGCGTTGCAAAGAATTTGACAAAGAATGCATTTGTAAAAACTGGTTACTCATTCCTTGGTTGGGCAGAAAGTGCTGGTGGAGAAGTTGTTTATGCAGATGAAGCACAAGTTATCAACTTGACTGAAACTGATGGTGCAACAATCAACTTGCATGCTGTTTGGGGCGCTGATGCAAACACTCCATACACGGTGACAATCTATCAAGCAAACACAACAGGTGCTTATGAAGCAACAGCAACTTTGACAGATCCAAGAACAGGGACAAGTGATTCGAGAATTACTTTTGCAACATCAAATACTTCAATCACAATCAATGGAAAGAAGTATGAATATACAGGATTTAGTTATGACGCAACAAGATCATCAATTGATAATGATACAGTTATGACTATTTCTGCAGATGGAACAACAAACATTGCAATTTATTTCAGCAGAAACCAATACACATTGACAATCAATACAAACGGCGGAACTTATGCTGGAACAAGCACAACAATCAGACAATACTATCAAACAACTTACCAAGTTCTGGATGTTTCGCGCGAAGGTTTCGACTTTGGCGGTTGGACGTTCAATGGAGTTGGTTCATTTGACGAAGAATCAAAAATCTATACATTTGGTGCAGGAAATGACACTTTGACAGCAGAGTGGGATATCCTTTCTTACACCTTGACTTTGACAAAGGATAAAGGTTTTGAAAGTGTCACTGCAACAGGAACAGGTGTTTCTGGTGGAACAGATGGAGTTTATACTGTTGTCTATGGAACATCTGTGACAATCACATACAAACTTTATGGTGGATTCAACTTTAAAGGATATGAAAGTGTTGGAGAAACACAAGTCACAGTTTCTGACAATGCATTCACTATGCCTGCTGGAAATGTTGGAATTCAAGTTACATCAAATGAAAATGATTACATTATCAGATTTAATTTGAATGGTGGAACTGGTTCAACTCAAACAGTTGATTTGAATGCTAAGTATGACACACCAATCAATTTGACCACAATTGAAACTCTTGGTTGGTCAAGAGATGGTTATGCATTTGGTGGTTGGGGACTTTCTCCACAGTCAACTGATGCAGCTTATACCGATGGACAATCAGTTTCAAGACTTGCAGAAAGTGGTGTGTTCAACTTGTACGCAATTTGGGGTGCAAATCAATATCAAATCACCTTTAATGGAAATAATTCAACAAGTGGAACGATGGATCCAATTGATGTGACATTCAACACAGAAGTCACATTGACGGCAAACGCATTTGTAAGAACAGGTTACACCTTCCTTGGCTGGAGTGAAAACTCAGATGCAACAAGTGCAGACTACGTTGACGGGGCAAAATTCACATATTCGAAAGCCGGCAACATGGAATTGTTTGCGGTATGGTCAGAAAATTCTTACACATTGACACTTGATGCAAATGATGCAAACTATCAAGGTTCTGCAGAACTTATTGCTGGAAAGAGCAAAACTCAAACATTGAAATACACTGCAGCAGCAGATTTGGGTGAAATCTACACAAGAACAGGTTACACATTCGCTGGTTGGGCTTATGACGCAGAAGCAGCAAGCCCTGACTTCTTGGCGACAGATAAACCAACTGGACTTGTTGAAACAGATGGTGGAAGCATCACATTGTACGCAGTTTGGACATCAAGTGATGTGACATACAAAGTTATTTACTATGGACAGACAGTTGATGCAGCAAGAAATGATTTGACAGACTTTACTGTTGAAAACAGAAATAACTTTACAATTATTGATTCAGAAACAAAAACCGGAAAGACAGGAACTAATGCGGTTTATGACTTTAAGTCTATTGATGGATTCACATCAATGGGAACAATGTTGACAAACTCTGGAAGCAACAGCATCATTATTCTTGCAGATGGAAGTTTGGAAGTTTACTTGCTCTACACAAGAAATTCAAATGATGTTTCTGTTGAAATTGGAGCGGGAATTGTCAGTGTTGACATTTCTTACTCAACAAGGGAAGATGGAAATTCATTCACATCAAATGACACTGTTGAAGTTTTCTTTGGAGAAGTTTTGACAGTTACAGTGGTTACAAAAGCTGGTTATGCAACAAACGCTGTAATCACACTTACAGGAGCAACTGAAACTTCAACAAATCCTACAGTGTTCACAATGCCAAATCAAGCAGTTACTGTTGAAGTTTATGCAGAACCAAACACAAACACTCCTTACACAGTTTACCATTACAGAGAAAACCTTGCGGGTGGATTTGATTTGTTTGAAACAGAAAACTTGACTGGAACAACAGATACAACTGCAACAGCTACTGTGAAGGATTATACAAATTATCAACATGACAGCAATGTTGAAGGAACTCTCTTGAGTGGAAACATTGCTGGTGATGGAAGTTTGGAGCTCTTTGTTTATTACAAACTTGAAACATATGAACTTACTTTGACAGCTGACGAACGCATCAACGGAGTGAAAGCAACAGGTGTTGGTGTAAGTTTGAAAGAAGGAAATGTTTACACAATCAAAGTTACGGCTTCAGTTGAACTTTCTTACACTTCAATTCAGACTGGTTACAGCTTTGCTCGTTGGGAAGTTGAAGATGACATTGTCACAGTTTCAAACAACACCTTCATTATGCCAGCAAGCAACTTGACAATCAATGGTGTTTCGGAAGCGGTTGGATTCCAAGTTATCTATAATGGTAACAACGGTTTTGTCAACGGAGCTGAAACTTACAATCAAAAAGTAATCTTCAATGAACCTACAAACATTCTTGAAGCAAGCACTGCAACAAGAACAGGTTATACATTTGACAGATGGAACACCAAGGCAGACGGAACTGGAGAGGACTATGTTGCTGGTGCAGATTACACTCACACAACAACCTCAAACCTTGTTTTGTATGCAATCTGGACTGCAAACAAATATGATGTGATTTACAATTCAAATAATGGACAATCACAAAGCAAGACAGATGCTGATGGTGCAACTTATGACAGTGAATATACATTCCTTGACAATACGGCTGAAAACGGAATGGGTTGGACAAAAGAAGGACACACCTTCCTTGGTTGGTCCACTTCAGATTCTGCAACCTCAGCAGAATACACAGTTGGAAGCAAAATAAACTATACAATTGATGGCGATTTGACATTGTATGCAGTATGGAAAGCAAACACATATAACATCATTTACAATGCAAACACAATTGCATCAAATCAGACTGCCTTGTATGGAAATGTTGAAGGCTCAACAGCTTCAACACCTGCAGTTTATGGACAAGAAGTGACAGTTGCAGAGAACGGATTCTCAATCACTGGTTACACATTCTTGGGTTGGGATGAAAATCCAAATGCGACAACTCCAACATACACTGCAGAAAACAACAAATTCGTTTACCAAGTTGCTGGAAATACAACATTGTATGCAATTTGGCAAGCACAAACTTTTGAAATTCAAGTTCAAGAAGACGGAGCAACAGTTGACACATTGTCTGTTGTTTATGGAAATGATTACACAAGTGGAAAACTTATTACTGACGTTTCAAAATACAGCAAGACAGGTTACAACTTGACAGGCTTCTTTACAACTGCAAATGGTGGAACAATGTTGTTTGACAACAGTGGTGTATTGCAAAACAATGCGACCGCAGCAAGCATAATCACAGACAATGGAATTTGGGCTTATGCAAATGATTTGGTTGTTCATGCAAATTATTCACCAAAGGCTTATACGGTTAACTTTGATGTGATTACTACTAAACCTTCTGATGGTTCAGATATTACAATTTCAGAAACATCAAAGACGGTTTATTATGCACAAACCTTCGGACAAGATGGGTTCTGGCCAACACCTTCACTTGCGGGTTATTACTTTGATGGTTGGTCGACAAGTGATATGTATCGTGCCTTGTCTTTGGAACAATATTTAGATCTTGATGGAGCAACTCCAGAAGAAGATATTGGAGAAGAATACATCTTTGAAAGAGGAGAAGGTTCTGACGCTGTCAAGTATGTTTATGTTGAAAGAAATGAAGACAATACTCCAAGTACAACCCTTGTCTTGGTTGAGACAGTCCAAAATTCATTTGTTGATGCAAATGATGTTGTATGGGATATTGGAGATGAAGGCTTGACATTGTACGCAACATGGATTGGAAGAACAGATATTTCTTACACAGTTTACTATTATTTGGAAGAATTGTCTTATGATGCTTCTGCACCAGATTTTGCCGATTATCAAAAAGATGAAAATGGAGCAACAGCAGATGATAAATATCCTGAAGTTCCAACGAAAGTAAACTATAATGGTGTGACATATTTGCAGGTTAGAGCAGAGACACATAATAATGCTTTGATTGCAGATAAGGTAGAAAATTATATCTATAAATATGACTATACTGGTTTTAGTTATAAATATTATGAATATAATGGGGATACCATTCAAGCAGAAGAACAAGAAGGTGTGTCTGTCGGAATTACAAAAATCTATGCATTCTACACAAGACAGACCTACACCTTGACATTGGCTACAAGCAAAGGTGTTGACAGTGTTGAAGCAACGGGAACTGGTGTTTCTGGTGGGGCTGACGGAGTTTACACTGTTAAATATCAAGCAGAAGTAACTTTGAAAGCGAACCTTAAACCTGGTTATGCATTCAACTCTTGGGTAAATCAAGAAGGATACACATCAGTTGAAGTTGTGGACAACAAGTTCACAATGCCAGACACAACACTTGGCGTTTACTTGACAGCAACTGCAACTGCTCAAAATGTTAACTATTATGTTGAATACTATCAACAAAACATCGCAGATGACAACTACACAATCTTTGGTTCAAGACAAACACAAACTGGAACAACAGATACTTTGGTTGACATCTCAAATTACAGCAACACAACCTATGAAGGTTTTGCTTATGACCACTATACAGTGGGAATCACAACCAGTGATGACGAAGAATTGAATGGCTCTCTCAACATCAATGGTGAAGGAAATCTTGTAATCAGACTTTATTACACAAGAAACAGTTATTCTGTTGTGCTTTCAGCAAACAAAGGCATTGCAAATGTGAGCCTTGACGCAACAGGAACCGTGACAAACACAGAAAACACATACAGTGTGAGATATGGGGACACTGTAACTCTTTCTGCGACCACAAAATCTGGTTATACTTTTGCAAACTGGACAAAAGATGCCGGAAGTGCAAATGTTATCATCTCAAATGAAACATCAAGCACAGGTGCAACATTTACTATGGCTGCTGGAACAGTTATGCTTACTGCAAACGCAACAGCGGACAGTGACACTGCATATCAAGTGAACTATTATGTTCAAAAAACTGATTTGAGTTTCGTGCTTGACAGTGCATTTGATGAATATTTAATTGCAACCAACACTGCAGGCAAGACAGGAACAACTGACACATTGGCTCCTATTGACACATTGAGTGCGGTAAATTATGTTGGAATGCAATATTCTTACTATACAGTTGTTTCAACATCAAATGGAAATACAGGGGCAGATAGCAAACCTGTTACAAACGGAAATCTCAACATTGACGGCGATGACAGTCTTGTTATCAACTTGTATTATGTTCGTGAAACATACAAATTGACGCTCAACACAAGTGTCGGCGTTGCGATAGCAACTGCAATCGTTGGACCTGGAATCAGCAAGGCTGACGAAGCAAATACATATGATGTTATGTATAATGTGACAGTTCAACTTGCTCACACATTGACATCAAATGGTTATTCATTCACAGGTTGGGTTGACAGTGCTGAAAACAGCAAAGTTTCTGTAAGTGATGCACAAACATTCACAATGCCAACAAGGGCAGTCGTTTTGACAGCAACTGCAAATGCTAATGCTTACACAATCACATTGAAAGGAAATGGTGGTCAAACATCTTCAAGTCAAACAGAGATTGATGTGCCTGTAACATTTGACTCTGATGTGACATTGCCAGCAAACACCTTTGAGAAAGCAGGTTACACTTTCCTTGGTTGGTCTAAGACTGATGATGGGGAAGTTGCATATGCTGACGAAGCAACATTCAAATATGACATTGTGGGAGACATGGAATTGTTTGCTGTATGGGGCGAAAACACATACACAATTGTTTATAATGCAAACAAGGGTTCTGGAACAATGTCAAACACTGTTGCGACCTATGACGAACCAGTGCAACTTACTGCCAACAGCTTTGTGAGAACTGGATATACATTTGTTGGTTGGTCAACAGATGCTAATGCAACAGAATTCGAAAATGTTGAAAATGCAACAACAAAAGGTATCTACTTTGACGGAACAAATTATTCTGCTTATAATTTGACTGAAGAAGGAGAAATCACAATTTATGCAATCTGGCAAGAAAATACATACACATTGACTCTTGACGGAAATGATGGAAGCGGATATCAAGGCAGTGCAGTTTTGATTGAAGGAAAGAGTGCAACTCAAGTATTGAAATATGAAACTGAAAATGCAGACTTGACATCAATCTACACAAGAGAGGGATATGAGTTTGTTTCTTGGAACACAGAAGCAGATGGAACTGGTGTGACATATCTTGCAACAGATACTCCAAACAAATTGGCAACAGGAGTGGCAGGTGATAATGCTGTGACATTGTATGCAATTTGGAACGCAACTGAAGTTGAATATAAAGTCAATGTTTATGAACAAAAAATTGATGCTGCAAGTGATGAATTTAACACAGACAACTTTACTCTTGTTGCAAACAACACATATGAAGCATTGACAGGCTCTTCTGTGACAGTCAATGATTATGTGACAGTAAGAACCGGATTTGAATATGCTGGATTCACAACAAACAAGGCAAATGCCGTTGTGGTTATCAATGACGGAAGTTTGGAAATCAACTTATGGTACACAAGAAATGCTTACACCTTGACAGTTAACTCTGTTGCTGGAGATAATGGTGTCGCTGGAGTTACTGGAAGTGCAATTTATGACTTTGGAAAACAAGTGACAATCACAGCAACAATCAATGTGGGCTACACATTCGCAGGATTTGCTTCAAGCAATCCAAGCTTGTTTGGAAATGTTTCTGCTGAACAATGTACAGTTCAAGGCAATGTTTACTCATACACATTCACTATGCCAGCTGGAAACTTCACTTTGACAGCAAGCACAACAAAGAATGCAGACACAGCATTCAACATTGTATATCTCTTCGAAAGTCTTGACGGAGAGTTCGTTGAAGACGCAGAACTTTCTGCAGACTTTGGAAAAGTTGGACATGGACAAACAGAGAGCATCATCACTCGTGCGATGATTGAAGAAGCAAACAAAGGAGAAGATGAAGAAACTGGTTCAATTCCAACAGTTAAGGGATTTGAATACAGCAACTTTGGTGTGTTGAATGAAGAAGACGGCACATACAACGTTGTCACAATCAAAGGTGACGGTTCAAGCGTGGTTTATGTTTACTATGCAAGAATGTCATACACATTCACAATCAACTATTATTATGTTGACACAACTACACCAATCACATCTGAATTTTCTATGACTTTGAAACATGAAGAATCTCACACAGAAACATCTCCTGTCATCACAGGATACACAGCGGACAGAGATTCAGTTTCTTGCACAATTGACGGTGCAGATGTTGTAGAGAATGTTTACTACACAGCAATTGAATATACTTTGACTTATGATGCTAATGGCGGAGAAGTTTCTTCCGACAGCCAGAAGTTCACAATTGAAAATGATGTGACATTGCTTCAACCAACAAAGACAGGCTTCACATTCTCACATTGGGAAGTAACAAAAGTTGCCGATGAAACATCATTCAAGATGGGTGATGAATTTACAACAATGATCAACAAAGGTGCTTACGGAGATGTGACTCTCACAGCACAATGGAAAGCTGAAACAAATTCAATCACATATCGTCTTACAAATGCAGTTTTGGTTAGCGGACCAGAAAATGATGAAATTGCCAGTGGAACAGATTTTGAAGCAAAAATTTCAGCAAATGTAGGATATTCACTTCCAGGAAGCATCACTGTGGTTGTTGGGGATAGAACTTTGGAAGCTGATGAATATACTTACACTCAAACAACTGGAGTTATCTCAATCAGTGGAGAGTTTATTGTTGGTGATGTTGAAATCACAGTGGTTGCAACAGCAAATTCTTACAAAGCAACAATCAATTCAACAAACACAACTGTAAGCATTGATAATTTAAGTTTTGAGACTTCGGTTGAGACAACAGTTTCGACAGGAACAACTTTGACAATCTATGCAAAGGCAAACACCGGTTATGGAGCAACTGGAATTGCCTTCACAGTGACAGGTGGAACTGCAACAATCAGTTCAGTTTCTGAAGAAAATGGAGTTTACAGCGTTGTTGTCAGTGACTATACTGATGAATTTACAATTATGGCCACAGCAACAATCAACAGCTACACATTGACAATCAATCCTGCAGAAGGAATTTATGAAGGCAGTTCTGAAGTGATTACAATCACTCAAAACTACAACTCAACTCTCACAATTTCCAACCCAACACGCACAGGATATGTGTTTGATGGTTGGTCACTTTCTGCAACAGCAGGCGGAGAAGCCTTTGGAACATTGCAAGATGGTTTGTATAGATTTGGTGCAGGAAACGACACTTTGGTTGCAACATGGCATGCAGATAAGTTTATGGTTACAATCGACTTGAACGATGTTACAGTCGGAAACGGAACAACTGCTGCAAGCACAATCGTTGCAAATGCAGAAGTTGTCAATGGAAAGATTGTTCTTTATGCAGTTTATAATGGAACATACGAAACATTGTATAATGCTGATGATGAAGTTGTGACATTTGCAGATTTCACATCAGAAACTTTGACAAGAGCTGGATATACTTTTGCAGGCTTCTTTGACAAAGCGATTATGATTGGTGAAAGCACTGAAGGTGCAACACAAATCACAAGTGCAACAGGATTTGCAACAGCAAATAATGACACTGTGATCTACGCATATTGGACAAAGAACTCAAATACAAAATATACGGTAAATCATTATCTTGAAAAAGTTGGTATTGAAACACCAGACACTGCAAATCCTGACCATTGGGAATTGGCAGAAGATGGAACAGAAGTGTTCACAGATGGAACAACAGACGAAAATGTGACACCAGCTGTTAAGTCTTATGATGGATTTACATCTCCATCAACACAGACTGTGACGGTTAAGGCGGATGGCTCAACTGTTGTAAATTATTACTACACAAGAAATCAATACGCTCTTGACATTAAAGGTTTGTTCAACAGTTACTCTGAAGATACTCTCAGTGACACAACAGGATTGAACACATTCAACATCACAATTGAAGGTGTTGGTGAAGTTACTGGTGTGAACGACAGAAATCTGATGGTTGACTTTGGAGCGACAATAACAATCAACAACTTGACACTCTATGCAGGATATGATTATGCAGGTTACAGCATTGAAGGCGGAACAACTCTTGCTGAAAGTGATGTGACAACCTTTGCAGAAATCACATTTGATATGTATAGTGAAAACATTGTTGTTGTGTTGAACTTCACAGGAAAAGCTTTTGATGTCAATTATGAACTTGATGGTGGTGAAAATGATGATTCTAACATTCTTGTTTACTATACATCAATAAATGAAAAGACATTCACAATTGCTTCTCCAAGCAAGTCAGGATACAGCTTCCAAGGTTGGACAGTTGGTTGGACAGATGATGTTCATTCTTCAACTCTTCCAACATTGAACACTGGAGTTTTGACAATTTCAGTTGATACATATGGAAGCATCACACTTACTGCACAATGGAAAGCAAATGAATACACAATTACACTTGATCAAAACAGTGCAACCACAGAGGGAACAAAATCTGTTGTTGCAACATATGACAGCCCAACACTTGGTTCTTCAATCGACAATCCAGAAAGAACAGGACACACATTCCTTGGCTGGACAACAGGTTTGAACACTGGTGATGTTGTTATTGGAACAGATGGAACATTGCAAGCAGGTGTTGAAGGTTACACAGATGAAAGCGGAAACTGGATTCTTGCAAGCGGAACAACCTTGTATGCAAGTTGGAAAGTTCATGAATATACAATCAGATTCAATGCAAACACCGGAACAGGAGATATGGACGATTTGGCAATGACATATGGTGTTGCAAAAGACTTGCCAGCAAATACATTTGTGAAACCTGGATTTACATTCCAAGGTTGGACAAGAACTCAAGGAAGTTCAAATGTTGACTTTGCTGATAAAGCAAATGTCATCGACTTGACAACTGAAGATGGAGTTGTTGTTGACTTGTATGCTGTTTGGACAGCAAATACAAACACTGGATATAAGGTTGAAATCTATCAACAGACAACTGCTGGTGGAGACAATTATCAATTGCTTGACACAATGTCAAGAATCGACGGAACAACAGACGAAGCTTTGGCAATTTCTTCAACAAGCACAAGTGTGACAATCAATGATGTTACATATGCATTTGACGGATTTAGATATAATGCCGGCAAGTTTGCAACAAACAAAACCGACAACTCAACAGTTGTTGTTGCAGATGGAAGTTTGGTTGTTCAAGTTTACTTTGACAGAATACCTTACACATTGACAATTGACAAGCAAGAAGGTGTAACAAGTGTCAAAGTTAATGATGTTGAATTCACAACAGGCGAATTCTTGTATGGCGCAAGCATCAAGATTGATGTCACTGTTTCTGAAGGATACGCATGGGGTAACTTTGCAGTTTCAGGAACTGAACCAACTGGATTTGATGCAAGTGCATTAAGTCAAACAGTGACAATGGGACTTGGAAATGCAACCCTTACCGCTCAAGCAACAATCAGAAGCTTCACATTGACAATCGACCCAGCAGGTGGATTGTATGGTGATAGTGCAGACGAATTTGAAGTTATACAAAACTATGGAAGCACTTATGCAGTTTTGTCGCCAACAAGAGAAGGATACACATTCACAGGTTGGAGCAAGAGTGCAGACTTCAAGGGAAATCTTGAAGAAAATGAAAATGGTTCTGTTTACACATTTGGTGCAGGAAATGATACTTTGACTGCAACATGGAAAGTTAACAGATACAAAGTCACATTAGACCTCAACGATGTCGTTGCTGGAAATGGAACAACCGCTGCAACAAGCAGTGTTGGAACAGTTAACAACGGAAAGGTTGAATTGTATGTGACATATGGAACAAATTATTCTGAAATGTTTATCAATGCATCAGAAACTGAAAGTGAAACGGCTTACAGCATTGATGACATCACAATCGCAAGAGAAGGATACACATTCAACGGATTCTACACAGCGAGAAACCTTCTTGGAACTGAGTCAGTCACAGGCGAGAAGATTGCTGCTGACACAGCCTTTGCGACAGCAAATAACGAAACTGTATTGTATGCATATTGGACAGCAAATGAAAACACTGCATACAAAGTATATCATCGCCAAGTAAATGTTGGAGTTTATGACAACTTTACAGACGAAAACAGCACATTGATTGACACTGACACATTGAGTGGTGCAACAGACAGCGTGGTTACACCAGCAACTAAGACCTACACAGGTTTCAGAGCTCCTGCTCTTCAACAGTTGACAATCACAGCTGACGGAAATGCATCAATCACATATTATTATGCAAGAGAAGAGTATGCTCTCACTTTGGAAGCTGGAACAGGTGTGGCTGCGGCAACTGCAAGTGGAACAGGCTTGATTGAACAAGAACCTGATGAAGATGCAGTCAATGCAAAAGCATATTTGGTTCAATATGGTGCAAACATCACTCTTACTGCAACATCAAATACAGGATATTCAATGACTGGCTTCACTGGATATGCAGTAGATAATTTGGAAATCACAGAAGAAAACACAAAAGCAACTGCAATGCTCACTATGCCAAGCACAACAGTTCAATTGGTTGCAACAGCATCTGCAAACAGATATGTTGTTAAATTGAATGTAAATGCTGGAGCAGATGAAGTTGTAAGTGAAAATGTTGATGCTCCTGTTGTTGACGGAATCATCACTTTGTATGGAGAATACAACGGAACTTATGGAACTCTCTACACCGCTGACGGAACAGCAGTAACTCTTGAAAGTCTTGGACTTCAAAGAGAAGGTCATTCATTTGAAGGTTGGTTCACAACACCTATAGAGGCTGATGAAAGCACTGCTGACGCAACAGAAATTTTGGCAACTACAAAATTTGATCTCACTGCAGAAAGCGAAATCTTTGCTTACTGGACAATTAATTCTTACACATTGACAGTTGAATATGTTTATTCAGAAGAAAGTGTTGAGGGAATTGCTGGAACAAAGGCATTTGAAGATCAATCAATCACAGTCAAATTTGGTGCAGAAGCATACATTGACAGCCCAGTGCTTTATGGTTACACTGCAGATCAAACAAGAGTAGGTTTTGCAAATATGCCAGCAAGCAACGAGACAATCACTGTTGTTTATACCGCAAATCCTTACACAATTTCTTATGTGGAAGATGGCGGAACAATAAGTGGTGTGGCTGGAACAGATTACACAACAAACTACACTAAGGAAGTTGACATCAACCTTCCAAGCATAATTAAGGTTGGTTACACCTTTGCAGGCTGGAAAGTTACAACTGATTTTGGTGGAGATTTGACATTAGGAAATTGGAAACAAAATGACATTTACACCGAAAACACAGTTTCTGCTGGAATGTATGGAAATGTGACATTGACAGCAACTTGGACAGAAAACACAAACACTGGATATAAGGTTAATATCTACAAGCAAACAACTGCTGGTAGAGATAACTATGAAAAGACAGAAGTGACAAGAAATGACGGAACAACTGACAGTCCTGTTAATGTTGGCAAGTCTGGAACTGGCGTGACAATCAATGATGTTACTTATGCTCCAGATGGCTTCACTTATGAAGAAGAAAAGACAACATCAAACAACACAGTTGAAGGCGAATTTATTGTTAAAGCTGACGGAACATTGGAAATCAATGTTTACTTCTCAAGAAATCAATACACATTGACCATCAACAAGCAAGAAGGTGTGACAAGTGTTAAGGTCAATGATAATGAGTTTACAACTGGACAATTCTACTTTGAAGAAAGCATCAAGATTGAAGTTACTGTATCTTCAGGATACACATGGGGTAACTTTGCAGTTTCAGGAACTGAACCAACTGGATTTGATGCAAGTGAATTAAGTCAAACAGTGACAATGGGACTTGGAAATGCAACTCTTACCGCTCAAGCAACAATCAGGACATTCACTTTGACAATTGACCCAGCAGGTGGTTTGTATAATGGAAGTGCTGATTTGTTTGAAGTTACACAAAACTACGCAAGCACTTATGCAGTTTTGACTCCTTCAAGAGAAGGATACACATTCACAGGTTGGAGCAAGAGTGCAGATTTCCATGGCAATTTGGTTGAAACTGACACTGGATACACATACACTTATGGTGTTGGAGATGACACATTGACGGCTCAATGGCAAGCAAGACGCTATGCAGTGAACTTCAATTTGAATGATGTGAACTTCAACAATGGTTCAACCACAGCAACATTTGATGTGACAACAAACGAAGATGTTGCTTTGAAAGATTTGATCAATAAGGGAGTTTTGACACTCTATGCAACATACGACAGCGACTATTCAATTCTCTACACATCTCAAACGGGCACAGATTATGTTGAATTTGCAAACCTTTTGAGTGTGACAAGAGATGGTTATGATTTTGTTAAATTCTCTTCAAATCTTGACGGAACTGATGAAATTTTGAGCAGTGAAATGTGTGACACAACAACTGCAACCACAGTTTATGCAATTTGGACTCCAAAGACATTCACACTTACGGTTGATAAGAATTTGGAACAATTGGACATCATAGTTCTTGGAGCAACTCCTGTTGAAGGAATTGCAAATCAATATACAGTTGTATTTGACACAAGAGTAAGATTGACAGCTTCAGTATATGCTGGATATCATTTCAGCAACTGGACAGTTGAAGATGAAATTGAATCAACAGTAGAAACATTTGATTATAAATATGAAACTGCTGGTGATGTGACAATTCGTGCCAACGTTGAAGCAAATCAATACACAATCCACTATGATCCTAATGGTGGAGAAGGTATGATTGCATCTGAAAGTGTTGCTTATGGTGAAGATGTTAACTTGAGCAATGGCGAAGGTTTCAGCAGAGAAGGTTACACACTTACTGGCTGGTCATATGATGACACAAGTTATGCTCTTGGCGCTTCAGTTAGAAACTTGACTGATGTTGACAATGGCGAAGTTACAATGAAGGCTGTTTGGACACCAAACGACTATGTTGTGACATTTGAGACAAACCTTGGTTCTGCAGTTGAAAACTTGCCTGCAGTCTATGACCAAGCAGTTGAGATTGTTGGAACAACAAACAGAGCAGGATACAACTTTGTTGGTTGGTCAACTACAAATGGAACGTCTGCTGACTTTGAAAGTGTTGCAGACATTGGAGAATATGAAAACCTTACTGCTTATCTGATTGGAGAAGGCAAAGAAGGTGGAATCTACTTGTTTGAAGGCAAGTATTATGTGTTCAACCTGACAAGCGAAGATAATGGCGAAGTTGTTGTTTATGCAATTTGGTCAGTTGGCGCAGCACAATATAAAGTTGAATACTATCTCGAAAATGTTGACAATGATGAATACACACTTGATTCAACTCGAAGCAAATTCATTGACAGTGTCACAGGAACAGAAGTTGAAATCGAACAACTGACAATTGAAGGATTCGAAATCAATCTAAACCATGAAAACACACTTTTGAGCGGTGTTGTTGCTGGAGATTCTTCACTTGTTTTGAGATTGTATTACACAAGAGAAATCTACACTGTTGACTTCGTGACACCAAGACTTGGAGTTAAGTCAGTCACAGGTGACGGAGAATACAAATTTGGTGCAACTGTGTCAGTTTCTGTTGAAGTTTCTGACGGATATGTACTTGACCAAATCACATATGGACAAGACGGAGTTTTGACTTCTGAAGATTTGCCATATGAATTTGAAATCGATTCAAACATGACATTTGTTGTGACTGTGACAGCATTGCCATTTGAATACAACATCAGATACAATTTTGAAAAGTTGGATGGAACAGGTTATGAAACAGATCCTGATGTGGCTGATGCAATTCTTTCAGCAAATGTTGACACAGAAATCACTTATGATATGATTTCCGAAAAATTGGTTGAGTTTGACGGATTTACATACGATAGAATGGAAACAGGAATCACTGTTAAACCAGAAAACAACACAACAATTGTTAATGTTTACTACTCAAGAAACAGCTACACATTGACATTGCAAACAACAAAAGGTATTTCAAGTCTTACTGCAGAAAAAGATGACTTCTATGTTGTTGAAATCACAGAAGATGTGCCAGAAAACGAAAAACAATATTCAGTTCGTTATGGTGCAGAAGTTAGATTGATTTATGACATCAGAGATGGATTTGAATTTGAAAGTTGGTCATCTGCTTATGTGACAGGAGATGAAGAAACTGGATTTGTTATTGCAGAAATGCCAGATGAAAACCTTACAATTTATATCAATGCAACCACAATGCAAGTTGATTTCACTGTTCACTATCATTTGGAAAAGATGAGCAGCAGTGGTGGAAGCGACTTTGAAAATGATTATGTTTATGACAGTCAATATGACGAAACAAAACAAGGTTACACTGACGAAGAAATTGAAAGTGTTGACAACTTGAACTTGAGAGAAATTCCAGGATTTACTTACTCTACATTTGCAAGTGGAGTGATCATCAATGGAGATGGAAGCACAGTTCTTGATGTTTACTATCTGAGAAATTCAATTGATGTGAACGTTTCTATGACAGAAGGTATTGCAAAAGTTGTTGCAACTGTCAGCGAAGAAGATGGTGCTTATGCATTCACAAAAGAATTTACATCAGCTGGAACATTCTCAGTTAAATATGGTGCAAAGGTCATTTTGACCTATGAACTTACAAAAGTTAATGATGAAACAGGTTACAGTTTTGCAGGCTGGACCGGTGGTGTGCAAGAAGATGCTGGCACATACTATATCATCGCAGATACAACTGACTTCAACATCTCTGCAACCGCAACAAACAATCCATACATCATCACATTCTATGGAAATGGTGGACAATACATCAAGGTTGTGACAGAGGGAACTGAAGATACTGATGCTGTTACGGAAACAATCACTGAAATCACACAAGATGTTGTCTATAACAGAAGTGTTGTCTTGACAAAGAACATCTTCACTCGTGAAGGATACATCTTCCAAGGCTGGTCAACAGATCCTGAGGGAGAGGTTGAATACACAGACGAACAAGAATTTGTTTATTCAATCATTGGAGATCTTGAACTCTACGCAGTTTGGACACCAATCAAGTATAATGTTGAATACAATTCAAATGGCGGTGACGGAGTGATGACCGGTCACACAGACATTGTTTATGATCAAGAATTTGATTTGAACGAAAATCAATTCACATTCACAGGATACACATTCAATGGTTGGACTTATGAAGCTGATGACACAACAATCAAAACAATCAGCAAAGACACAACAAAAGCCAAGAATTTGACTGCAACAAATGGCAAGACGGTCACACTCTATGCAGTATGGCTTGAAAACCAATACACATTGACCTACAATTCAAACTACTCATCTGTGACAAGTGATGTCACTGACAAGACATCAGATCCAGAAACTTATGGATACACAGCAGATATCTTGATTAAAGATGCAAGTGCAACTGGTTTGGAATTTGCTGTGACAGGTTACAAGTTTGTTGGTTGGTCAAGAAGTGCCGATGGCTCTGGAATTTTGCTTAGAGCAGGCGACACAGTAAACAGATTGACAACTGATGTTGATGGAAGTGTTGTGCTTTATGCAGTTTGGACACCAATCACATACAGCATTGCTTTTGCAAACAATGGCGGAAGCGGAGAAATGGCAACAATGGAAGGTGTCAACTATGACACTGAAGTTAAGTTGACAAAATCTACATTCACAAAGACTGGATATGATTTTGCAGGTTGGACATATCAAGATGATGCAGGCACAAATCACGACTTGGCAGACGAAGAGACAGTTAAGAATTTGACTGCAACTGATGGAAAAGTTGTTGTATTGACAGCAAAATGGACCGCAACAGAATACACAATCACATATCTTCCAAATGATGGAACATTTGATTCTTCACTTCAATTGGAAGATGATGGAACATACAAGACAACCTTCACAATTGAAGATGATATTGTTTTGATTGCTGGAGATATGTTGACAAAAGTTGGACACACACTCATTGGATATTCATTCAGTGAAATCTCTGGAAACTGGGCAGAAAAAGTTGATGGAGATATTGCGCTTTCAACTTTGACAGACAACACAATCAGCAAGGGTGTTTATGGCAATGTCACATTGCAAGCTAAGTGGTCAACAAACCGCTACACATTGACAATTACTTATCAATATGCAAATGGGGACGAAGCTTACAAGACTTACACCGAAGAAGTTCTTTATGGATCTGAATTCACCGTGGCTTCTCCAGATATTGAAGGTTACACACCTGATCAAAAAGAAATCAAAGACACAATGGATTCAGTTGATGGAAAGACATATCATGTTATCTATAATGCAAATGTCTATGATTTGACATTCAATCTTAATGATGCGGAAGGTTCTTCAAGAGCATCAATTGAATACACAACAGTCAAGGTTGTTTATGACAGCACATATGCTGATGCTTATGTTGAGGTTGAAGGCTCTGACAATTTGACAGTTGGACTTCCAACACCAACACGTCAAGGCTATGACTTTGCTGGTTGGTATTTGACAGCTGACCTCAATGATGCTGATTTAATCACAGAAGAAATGATTGTTAAGATCACGGAAAACACAACGTTGTTTGCTAAGTGGACAGCAAAAACTGACACTAAGTTTACTGTTGAATATAGGTTTGAAAGTCTTGATGGACAGACCTATGAACTTAGAACAGATTTGCAAGAATCAATCACAAGTCAAGGAACAACTGACACTCAAATCACAGAAGAAATGATTGTTGCTTTGACAGGTGGGGCATATCCAACAATTGCTGGATACAAGTTTGAAGCAGTTGAACTTGCAACAATCGCTGCAGATGGAAGCACAGTTGTGACTGTTAAGTATGAAAGAGATTACTTCACATTGACTTTGAGCGTTGAAGACGGTGTGGGAGAATTCACTGCAACAACTGAAGAACAATCAACTGAAGAAGGATTCTACATCAGGGATAATGAAGATGGAACCTACAGCGTAAGATACGAAGCAACAGTTGTTCTCAACCACACAATCTCTGACAATGGTTATGACTTTGCTGGATATGTAAGTGATGAAATTGAAACAATCACAGATAACAAGTTTACAATGATTGCTGGAGATGCTGAAGTTACAGCAACAACCGATCCTAAACCATACACAATCACATTCCATGGAAATGGTGGAATGACAGCCGATGGATTGGATGTTTACACACAATCTGGTGCAGAAGTTGTTTACAGAGCAGAGGTTACACTCACTGCAAACTTGTTCTCAAATGAAGGTTACACATTCAGAGGTTGGGCTCTCAGCGAAGAAGATGCTGACAAGAGAATTTATGACTATGCTGAAGAAGCAACATTCGTGATGACAACTTACAGTGAAAATGTTGACCTTTACGCAGTATGGCGTCCAATTGGATATGATTTGACTTTGGAAGGTGACGCAGGTATCGACATCAGCAAAGCTGTTGTGACTGTAAATGGCGAAAAGATTGTTCTTGAAGACAAGATGTTGATTGACTATGACAGCACAGTTAGGATTTACTACACCTACACTGATGAGGAAGGAACATCAACTGTTGTCAAGGGCGGTTATGACTTTGCTGGATTTAAGGTTGGAGAAAGTGTTGTTGGAACTGGAGAATATTATGAATTTACATTCCATGGAAACACAACTGTTGTTTTGACATCAACTCCAAGAAATGACACAAGATTTAAGGTTGTTTACCAAACAAAAGATTTGGTTGGAACAGGTTACACAGATGTTGATGAAAAACTTGTTGAAAACGGAACAACCGACATTGCAGTTAACTATGGCTATTTGAACGGACTTGGTTTGATTAACAGTTATGAAGGTTTTGTATATTCAGCATTTGAAGATCAAGACGGAAGTGAAACTGTTACAATCAAATATGGCAACGACACAGAAG
This sequence comes from uncultured Christensenella sp., assembly GCA_905195085.1. Classification (GTDB taxonomy): domain Bacteria; phylum Bacillota; class Clostridia; order Christensenellales; family UBA1242; genus Caccovivens. The sequence continues at coordinate 53,588 of CAJJUK010000002.1, read as the reverse complement.
AAGGCTATACAACAACAATCTACATCAAATATGCAAGACTTCCTTACAAACTTACAATGGTTTCATCTGAAGGAGTCAGAACATTCACTCCTGTTGAAACAATTGAAGATTCAATCACAGCAATTGAAGGAGATTATCAAGTTTACTTTGAAACTCCATTTGATATCAATCTTGAAATGTTCAATGGATATTCATTCAAATCATTCACCGTTGAAGCAGAATATACTCAAGGTTCTGTAAGCCTCGGCGAAGGAACAAAGTGGACATTGACTGCAGGCGAAGATGGATATTATTATGGTGACACAAAAGTTTTGGGACTTGTTTATGATGAAGAAAAAGAAATGTATGTTGTTGACAAGATGCCAGCATACAACATCACAATCACAACATCATCTTCTGCAAACACATATCAAATCATCTATCACAGAAACCTTAATGATGAAGATGAAGAAAAGACAAGTGAATATGTTGTTTATAACACTGCTTACACAATTAAGCATGCAAACACATTGACATGGAGCAAACCAGGATATGAATTCCTTGGTTGGGCAAACTCTAAAGAAAATGCTGAAGCACAAGTTCTTCAATATGAATTTGAAGATCTGAATGATTTGGAATTCCCAGCATTCAACTTCTATGAAAATGTTGAACTTTGGGCAGTTTGGTCAGCAGAAGACAATGACTATACAATTGAGTATTATTTCGAAACTCTTGACGGACAATTTGAAATTGATTCAAGTTTGACAAAGACATACACAGGAAAAACTGATGATTTTGTTGAATATGAAGAAATTGAAAAACTTGGTTATGAGTTTGATGCCGACAATGAAAACAATGTTCTCAGTGGAAACATTTTGCCAGACGATGCTCTTGTTTTGAAAGTTTACTACACAAGAGTTTGGTACACAATGACAGTTAACTTCGATGCAGGTATCTCTGTAATCACTGCTGAATCTGACTACATCAGAGAAGAAAACTTGGGAACTTCAGTGTTTACTGCAAAAGTTAAACATGGTGCAACAGTGACACTTGATTACACTCTCAACGCAGGATATGATTTTGCTGGTTACGAAGAAGAGAGTTTGACTGGAACTGATGTTACAAGTGGCGAGTTTGAGATGCCAATCTCTGACATCAGCATCAATGTTTTGACAACACCAAAGACATACACGCTCACATTCAAGGGTAATGGCGGAACATTTGTTGATGAATCAGACATGCAAGAAAAAGACACTTACACTCAAGAATTCACATATCTTACATCTTCAAACTTGACACCTGTTAAGTTTGAACTTCAGGGATACACATTCAAGAACTGGACAATCACAGTTGATGATGAAACAGTTTTGACTTTGAATGATGAAGAATTGTTCACATATAACTTTGTAAAAGATTTGGAAGCAGTTGCAAACTGGGAAGCAAATCCTGACACAAAATACACTGTGAACTACTATGCTCAAAAGATTGACGGAACTTATGATTTGGTTGGAAGTGCCGAACTTCAAGGCTATACAAATTCAGCAATCACTGATGAAATGGTTCAAGAAGGTTTTGCACAAGTTGAAATCACAAGAGAAGGTTATGTATATAACAGAATCAGAGAATCTGAACCAGTTATTGCTGGAGACGGTTCAACAGTTGTTAATGTTGAATACAACTTGGCATCATTCAATGTTGTGTTTGACATGACAAATGAAGATGGAGAAGTCTTTGTTGGAATTGACAATGTTGAATTCATCTACAATTCAACAGATGGCGAAGACAAGACAGCCAATGTTTCAAATGGTTCTTCAGTTTCTGTTCAATACACAGCAAACTTCAAGATTAAGGTTGCAACTGTTGCTGGTTACACATTCAAACAAATCACAATCACTGCTGATGACTTGTACAGAGTTTACACATCAGAAGATGCTGATGAACAGGGTTACATTTCATATACAATGCCTGAATATGCACTCAACATCAAGGTTGAAATTGAAAATGAGACCTATGTCATCACATACCATAAGAATTTGAAGGGTGAAGACACAACAACTCAATATGTGACATATTTGGAAGAAAATGTTAAACTTGCAGAAATGTTTGTTGAAACTGGTTACACACTTTTGGGTTGGGCAACAAGTGCAGAAAGTGAAGAAGTGGTTTACGAACTCAATGACACTATTGCGGTTTATGACAGAACAGAAGGCCTTGATTTGTATGGCGTTTGGGAAGCAAACAAATATACAATCAAATACAACAACAATGGTGGAGAAGGAACCATTGAAGATAAAGAAGTTTCTTATGATGAACTTGTCGAGTTGGATGATCATTCAGATTTCACAAAGAAAGGATTCTCATTCGTGGGTTGGTCAACTTCTGTTGAAGAAAACACAACAATTGAAGTTACAAACAAAGACGAAATTCAAAGTGCTGGAATTTACTATGTAACAAGCGAAGGTAAGTATTACGCATTCAATCTTGCTGGAGACACTGTTGCAAACAATGAAATTGTAGTCTACGCTTATTGGGAACCATTGAAATACACAGTGACACTCTCAATGGAAGAAGATGGCGACATAACAAAAGATCTTGGCGAGATGGAATATGGAAAAGAATACGCATTGCCTGCATTCAACACTCTTGGTTGGGTCAATGCTGGTTATGAATTCGCTGGTTGGTATTATTTGGACGATGAAGGTGAAAGACAAGAAATTCGTTGCGGAATAAGCGACACTCCATCTGTTTCAAATCTTACACTTGTTGAAGATAAAGAAGTTGTGCTTTATGCAATTTGGGGCAAAGGCATGACAACATTCAAGATCAGAATTCTTCTTGAAACACTTAATGGCAACTATGGCGCAACAGAAGGTAACTATGTTGACATAAGTGACAATCAAATCGAAACAGAAAGCACAGTGACAAGCCGTATCGCTTATGACGAATTCATTGTTGGAACAGAATATGAAAACATCACAGGTTTTGCATATGACACTGCTCACGCAGAAGACAGTCAAGTGATTTCTGGAAATGGAACATCAATGGTTTTGGTTTACTATGCAAGACAATCATACAAACTCACAATCAATAAGGGTGAAAACATTGAATCAGTTTCAATCGAAACTTCAACTGGTTCTCATTCAATTGATACAAATGCTGAAGATTTTGTGATTTACAATGTCAAGTACGAAGACAAAGTGACAATGAGTTTGCAAGAAGCTGCGGGCTATGGAAATGGTTACTTTGAAATTGACTTGTTGGCATCAGTTGAGGGAGCAGCTTTGGAATCTGACGGAGTTTCTCTCTACATGAAAGGTCAAAAAGATGGAGAACAACTTGCTGGAGACATCACAGTTAACACTGTTGCTGTTGCAAACAAGGATACAAGATACACAATTCAAGTGTTCAAGCAAAATCTTGAACTTGGATATGATGAAACTCCAACATATATAACCTATTCAACTGGAGAAACAGGAACCGAGATTGATGAAGATGCTGTCAAGACTTTGGTTGAAGGAAATGAATCTTATGATTTCAATGGCTTCACATATTCAATGACATCATTTGAAAACGGAAATACCATTGCTGGTGATGGCTCTACAATCGTTAAACTTTATTACACAAGAAATTATTACTATGTTGACTTGAGTGTTGAAAACGAAAAAGCAATCACAACAGAAGCAACCGATGGAAGATATCTGTTTGAAGAAGAAGTTATCCTTAAGTTTACATTGAACAAAGGCTATTCTTTGGATAAAGATGCAGGATTTGCCATTGTTGATGATGAAGGTCAACCTATTGAAGATGTTGAATTTGATGTGACAGAACTTGGCAATTCTCTCGGAACAAAGGATTACACAGTTGTTTTGAAGATTCCAAGCAAAGACTTCGTTCTCAAAGTTATGCCTGAAACAAACAAAGATACTGCTTACTCAGTTGTTTATATGTTCCAGACGACCGACCTTGGAGCAAACTATGAAGAAGACTCAAATTATCCAAGTGTTCCTAAGACTGGAGAAACAGATCATATTCTCACGAGAGATGACATCGGATTTGGCTCTGTTGAAGTTGCTGGATTCAAGGTTAACTACAGTTCTGTTGACAATGGAGATGTTGCTATCGCAGGTGATGGAAGCACAATTGTTTACATCTACTATGACAGACTTCCATTCAAGATGACTGTCACATTTGAAGATGAAATGAACGGTTTGATTTCAGAATCATATAAAGTTCTTGTCAATGGAGTTGATGCAACAATCATTGAAGGAAACACCTACAGTGTTGCTTACGGACAAACAATTGAAATCTCATTTGATATTTCAAGCGGTTTCACATTTGGTGGATTTGAAGTTAATAACAAATTGCAAATTGACAATGTTGATGGAACAAAACTCACCTATGTGATGGGCACAGAGGATATCACAGTCAAGATTACAATCATTGCAAATGACAATACAGAATATAAGTTGGAATACTACAAAGAACAATTGATTGAAGGCTCGTCACAAACTGTGTTTGAGAAAGCATTTGAAGTGACAAGAAGAGGAAAAACCCATCAATATTTTGCTCCTGAGACAATCAAAACTGACTTTGTTGACAATGTTGATGACTTGCCAGGATATGAAGACGGAGTGTTCACTGGATTTGACTATGCTTATTACACAGTCACAATCGCAGGCGAAGATGCAACTGATTTTGCTTACATTGCTGGCGATGGTTCAACAGTGTTCAAGTTCTACTATATGAGAAAAATGATCAATGTTTCAATTGACTATGACGAAGATCAAATCGCTTCAGTTTCAGGACAAGGTTCTTATGCTTATGGTTCTGAAGTTACTGTCACAGCGACAGCAAAACCTGGATATAAATTTGATCACTGGTTGATTGATGGACAACAAATCAAAGAAGAAGAATATACTTTCATTCTTGACAAAGAAGTTGACATTGAACTTGTTGTTGTTTCAGATGTTGGAGAAGCAACTTACAAAGTTGAACACTATTTTGAAGTGCTTGATGAAGGCTATGAAATGAAGTATTCAGAAGAATTCACAGGTGTGACAGAAAGTGTTATTGACATTGAAAGCTTGCTCAAATCAGAAGATGGTTTTGAATATTCTCATAATGGAAACGGTGACAGTGGATACACAATCATTGGTGACGGTTCAACTGTTGTTCAACTTTACTACAACCTTAAATCTGTGACATTCACAGTTTCATATTCAAGCGGAATCAAGTCAGTTACTGTTGAAGGTTACAACAGTTCTGATGATCTTGAACTTATAGGATATGATCCAGCCGGTATGGTTTACACATATCAATCTAAATACACAAAGAGATTGAGTTTGAGTGTTGAACTTGAACCTGGATATGAATTGTATGGTTGGGTTTTGAACGACAACAAGACACCTGAAAACAATTCAAATCAATCTCGTGGATATCTGTTTGACGTGAGAGGCGAGGACTTTACTTTGAAAGCAGTCGCAATCACAAAACAAATCACAATCAGATTCAATCCAAACAACGGAACAAGTGAAGTTATTGAGATGCAGGCTTACTACAACTCAACAATTCGATTGAGAGAAAACACATTCAAGAATGGCAACATGAAGTTCCTTGGTTGGGCATTGAGTGAAAATGGAGATATTGTTTACTTCGACGGTGCAGAAATCACAGTTGATTTTGATAACGACCTGAACTTGTATGCAGTTTGGGAAGAACAAGAAACAAGCATGTGGTGGATTTACATCATAATTGGATTGTTAATCCTGCTGATTTTGATAATAATCATCTTGTTGATTATCAGAAGAAGACGTAAAGAAAAACAGAAGATTATGAGTAAACAATAGAAAAAAAGAGAGCTTAATCAGCTCTCTTTTTTTGTTGAAAAATATTTTTGCAAGTTAAAATTTTTGCGAATTTTTATTTTGAATTTTAACCAAAATATTATAAACTAGTATTGAAAATTTGAACAGAATTTTCATAACTACATAAAAGGGAGGATTTATGAATAGTAAAATTAAAGTTGTTCAATATGGCTGTGGAAAGATGAGTGTCTACACAATGCGCTATGTCTTTGAGAAAGGTGCAAAGATTGTTGGGGCATTTGACATTGACGAAAGTGTCATTGGAAAAGACATTGGAGAAATCATAGGGGATAACAAAACTTACAAAGTTAAGGTTCAAAATGCAAAGGATTTTGAAAAATATTTGCAAAATCACGAAGTTGACATTGTCATCGTCACAACAATGAGTTTGCTTGCTGATGTTGGCGAAGCGCTTTTGACTTGTGCAAGATGCGGGGTTAATGCAATCACAACTTGTGAAGAAGCATTTTTCCCTCAAAACAGCAATCCAAAATTGTTTAAACAAATTGACGATCTTGCAGTTGAAAATGAATGTACAATCTGCGGAAGTGGATATCAAGATGTGTTCTGGGGCAATCTCATCAGTGTGCTTGCAGGAGCAACTCACAAAATCACCAAAATCAGAGGCAGAAGTAGTTATAATGTTGAAGACTATGGCATTGCGCTTGCTCGTGCTCATGGTGCTGGTCTTTCTGTTGAAGAATTTGAAAGAGATGTTGCTTCCGTTGATGAAATCAGCGACAAAGAAAGAAACAAAATCATCAAATCCGGAAAATATTCTCCAAGTTATATGTGGAATGTCAATGGTTGGCTTTGCAGTAAACTTGGTTTGACTGTGAAAAGACAATCTCAAAAATGCGTTCCTCAAATTGCAAAGAAAGCAATCAAAAGTTCAACTCTTGGAATGACAATTCCAAAAGGCGCTTGCACTGGTATGAGTGCTGTTGTTACAACAGAAACAAAGGAAGGAATTGTGCTTGAAACTGAATGCATCGGAAAGGTTTATGACAAAACTGACTTTGATTGCAATGATTGGACAATTGAGGGAGAACCAAACACAAGAGTTGTGATTGAAAGACCTTCAACTGTGGAACTTACATGTGCAACAGTTGTCAACAGAATCCCAGAAGTTTTGACTGCACCAGCAGGTTACTTCACAACCGAATATATGCCAGAGAATTTCTATAAGACCGAAAGTCTTGAAAAATACATCATGACATATGATGACTGTGAATGTGGTGATGATTGTGATTGTCATGATGGTCATGACCACTGTGGTTGCGACAAATAAAAATACAAAACAAAAATTGTTCGTTAATCGAACAATTTTTTCTGAATAGGGGGGAGATAACTTATGAAAAAGGGATTTTTGGTTACATTTGAAGGTGGAGATGGTTGTGGAAAAAGCACGCAACTTGAACTTTTTAAGAAATATTTAACTGAGAGCAATATTGATTTCATTTGTTCAAGAGAACCCGGCGGAACTCCTCTTGGGGAAGACATAAGAAAAATCTTGCTCAATTCCACACACGATATTTCAAGTGTGGCAGAATTTTTGCTTTTTAGTGCAAGCAGAGCGACTATTGTAGAAAAAGTTGTGAAACCCGCTTTGCAAGAGGGCAAGGTCATGATTTTGGATAGGTTTTATGATTCCTCTTATACATATCAAGGTTATGCTGGGGATTTGCCAATCAAAGATATTGAAAACATCACAGAATTTGCCATTCAAGGCACAAAACCTGATTTAACTTTTTTGCTTGATTTGAGTTATGACGAAGCGATGAAAAGAAAATCAAAAGACGAAAAACTTGCAGAACTTGATAGAATGGAGAAAAAAGGAAAAGCATACCACGACAAAGTTAGAGAAGGATATTTGAAGATCGCGAAGAAAAATCCGGAAAGAGTTGTCATTGTTGACGCATCAAAAAGCAAAGAAGAAATTGCGAAATTCATTAGAGATACATTTGATGAGAGATATAAAAAATAATAAAAATGAGAAATCTGCAAAATATATTTGTGAGTCATAAAAAAAGACCAAATTTTTGGTCTTTTATTTTTATGGTTTGATTTAAACCAAATACAAAATTGAGAATGCTAAGAAAACTTGTGCAAGATAATAGAGAATGTGATTTACATAAATCCAAACCTTTTCTGTTCTTCCACCAAAATATTGCATTGAAAGAACCAAGTCTGAAAGGAAGAACAAAATCATTCCAGCTGCAAAAATCCAATACATAGGCACAAAGATTGCAATTGAAACTGTGAATGCAACCATGAATGTCAAAATGAAACTGTAGAAGGCAACAATATATGTCATTTTTCCAAAATCCATCTTGAGTTTCTTTGATGAAAGCATGATCACAAGAGTTAACACAATTGCCACTCCAATTGAAGCAAGAATGTTCCATGGAAGATGAGATGGGATTGTTGCACTGTTGTAGAGCACTGCTGAAAGGAAATAGAAGAAGTGTCCAACTGCAAAAGAGCAGGTTCCAAAAACAAAATATTGATTTGATTGTTCTGGATACATGATTTTTAAGTCGAGAATGATGTCGCCAATAAGCCCCAAAACCAATCCAACAATAATCAACAAATTGATGTTGCTTGAGCCGACTGCATCAATGGCAAAGATGCCACAAAGTATGAAGCAGACAGAAGATGTTGTTTTTAATATGAGAGAGTAAACCGTCGCTTTTTCTGCTCTGAACCAACAAAACAGAACACAAAAGATTATGCTGAAAACTCCAAAAACTATGCTACCTATCATTTTATTAACCTCCTATTCGTTATAGAAATCTACAACATCTCTGTAGACTTCTTCTTTGTTTGTCTCATTAATAAGTTCGTGTCTTGCACCTTTGTATAACTTAATTTTTGCGTTTATGTTGTTTTTAAGATAAGTCTTATAAAGTTTTGCCACTTGTTTTCCATTGTTTCCAACAGGGTCATGATCGCCAGCAATCAAGAAAATCTTTTTGCTTCCAATTTTTTGAATTCCTTTGTTTGCCTTGTGCATGTTGTTAATCATGCTCTTATAAAAACTGAATGGGAAGGAACCACCACAATATTCATCTTTGAGATATGCATCAAAAACACTCTCATCTCTTGTCAACCAATTTCCTCTTTCAAATTTTTTACCATAAGACTTGATGCACATTTTTTCAATCATTCCACCCTTGGAATTTGGTTTTTTGAAAGGTGTCAACAAATTTACAACCATGTTGCCAAGTTTCATGATTGCACTGCTTCCATTTGCGGTTCCACACAAAACACACTTTTCCACAAGTGGAGTGAGTTGAATCAAAACTTGCGACAACATCGAACCATAAGAATGTCCAAACACATAGATTGGCAGGTTGTAGGTTTGATTTGCATAATCAATGATGTTGAGTTGGTCCTTCAGTGTCTCGGTGAAGATGTCTTTTTCGCCAAAGCCGAGATATTCTTTGCTTATAGCTGTGTGTCCATGTCCTCTAAGGTCACTTGCAATCACAATGAAATTGTTTTTATTGAGATACTGGGCAAAATTTTTGTATCTCAAGCAGTGTTCTTGCATGCCATGAATGATGATCACAACGGCTTTTGGATTTTCAACATTGTCATAGACATAAGTGTTGAGTTCCAAATCATTAAAACCAAGTATTTTCAAATTTTTAGGCTCTTGATTTTCCGAAACTTTTTTTTCAGATTTTGCTTTTGTTGTTTTTGGTTTGACTTCTGCATTCTTTTTTGCAGTCGTCACTTTTTTCTTTATTGTTTCTGTTGCGGGTTTTGCACTTTTCTTTGTTGTGGGCTTAGCCTTTGCTGTGCTTTTGTTTTCCTTTTCCATTTTTCCTCCTATATTTTCTTTATTGCATCTTCCCAACCTTGATAGTTCTTCTTCCTTTCGGATTCGGACATCTTAGGGGAATACAATGTTTCACTTTCTGTCATTGTCTTTATGTCATTTAGGGTTATCAGTTTCAAAGAAATCATTGCCATAAAGATTGCACCTAAAACAGTGGATTCGGAATATTTGCTTTTCACAATATCATGATTCAACATATCTGCCAAGAACTGCAAAACAAAACCATTTTTGCTGCCACCACCATCAACGCTTATGAGTTTGAATTTCAATCCGTCGTGTTTCATTTCATCGACAATGGCTTTTGTGTTGTAGACCATGCTTTCAAGGCAGGCGCGAACCAGGTGTTCTTTGCCAGTGTTTAAATTCATTCCAACGATGCAGGCTCTTGCGTTGTCATTCCAATATGGTGCGCCAAGGCCTGTGAACGCAGGAACAAGATAGACTCCTTCATTGTTTTCAAGGGAGGTTGCCATAGATTCTGTTTCTGTCACATCATCATAGACTTCCAATTTTTCTTGCAACCAATTTAACGCACTGCAGGCGCTGTAGATGCTTCCTTCAATTGCATAGCAAGTTTTCTTGCCAATTGTGCTTGCAACTGTTGTGAGCAGGTTTGGAAGATTTCTTGTGCTGTTACTTCCAATGTTTGTCAAAATGAAACCACCAGTTCCAAAGGTCACTTTTGTGTTTCCGTATCTGACTGCACCTTGTCCAAACATACTTGACATCTGGTCACCAACAATTCCTCTGATTGGTGCATTCAAAAGTCTCTTGGCGTTTCCAAAGTTGCTGTCTGATGCTTTGATTTCTGGAAGGGAGTTCTTTGGAATGTTGAAAATTTCCAAAAGTTCATCGTCCCATTGCAATGTGTGCAAATTCATAAGCATTGTTCTGCTTGCATTTGTTGTGTCGGTGTAGTGATTGCCAGTGAGTTTGAAAGTCAAGAAACTGTCAATGGTTCCAAAACACAATCTTCCAGAGCGTGCCAAAGATTTTGTGCCTTTGACATTTTCCAAAATCCATTTCATTTTTGACGCACTGAAATATGGGTTTGGAATCAGCCCCGTTTTTTCTTTGATTGTCTGTTTGGTTTGTTTTGAAAGATTGTTTATCATGTCAGTTGTTCTGCGACATTGCCAAACGATTGCTTTATACACCGGTTCGCCAGTTTCTCTGTCCCATGCCACAACTGTTTCTCTTTGATTTGTTATTCCAATTCCAAGCAGTTCGTCCTTTTGCACATTATTGCGAGAAAGGACATCTTTTGCTGTTGAAAGGGTTTTCTTGAAAATCTCATCAGCATCTTGTTCCACCCAGCCGCTTTGTGGATAGTATTGTTTGAACCTTTTGCTTTCGGTGTCGATGATTTTCTTTTTGGTTACATCATACAACACACTTCTGAGATTTGTCGTCCCTTCATCTATTCCCAAAATAAATTTTCTCATAGACATCTCCAAATAAATTTGACAGCCTACAATCTTTTGCTCTTCTGCTTTAATTTTAGCACAAAAGTTTTTATTATAAAAACAAAAAACAAAAGTTTTTGTTTTGTTTGACATTTAATTTCATTTAAAGTTAGAATATTTTTGGAGGAGAAATGGAAAAGAAAACAATTTTTGACTGTCTTATCGTCGGCGGTGGGGTTGTTGGAGCTTCAATTTTCAACAAACTTGTCCGAATTGGTAAGAAATGTCTTTTGATAGACAAAGCCAGCGATGTTGCCACAGGAGCAAGCAAGGCAAACAGCGGGCTTGTGCATGCGGGTTATGACCCAAAGCCTGGAACCCTTAAGGCAATTTTGAATGTAAGGGGGAATCATCTATATCCAAAGATTTGCAAACGCCTTGGAATCAAACTGAAAAAATGTGGTGCGTTGGTTGTTGGAGATGATGAAGAAAAAGTTAAGGCACTTTATGAAAGGGGAAAACAAAATGGTGTCTATGTTGAGATTTGGAACCAAGAACAAATCAGACAAAAAGTCCCAACCATCAATGAACACATAACAGTTGCACTCTATGCAAGAGATGCCTACATTGTCAGCCCATATCTTTTCACGATTGCTCTCACTGATGAAGCAGTGCTCAACGGGGGAAAAGTGAGTTTGGAAGAAGATTTGGTGAGTGTGTCAAAAAAAGAAGATGTGTTTGAAATCAAGACCAAGAAAAACATCTTCTATGCAAAACATGTCATCAACAGTGCGGGAAGCGGATATAATGATGTTGCTCAAATTTTGGGGGCAGAAGAATATCCAATTGAACTTAGAAGAGGAGAATATTTTGTCTTTGACAAGGGGACAGATTTGAATGTTCCTTGCACAATTTTTCCACTTCCAACAAAACTTGGAAAGGGTGTTTTGGTCACGCCGACAATTGATGGAAACTATCTTGTTGGGCCAACAAGTGAAGAAAGCGAAAACAGCACTGCAACAACAAATGCAGGACTTGCAGACATAAAAGCAAAATCTGGAATGATTGTTTCAAACTTAAATTTCAAAAATGCAATAAGAGAATTTGCTGGACTCAGAACAATATGTGGAGATGACTTTATTGTTGAGAAATCTAAGAAAGTTGACGGAGTAATCAATCTTGCAGGGATTTGTTCTCCTGGGCTTTCAAGCGCTCCAGCAATTGCAGAAATGGTTGTCAAACTTTTGGGATATAAAGACAAGGAACTTTCAAATTTGAAACAAATTGAACCTTATGTCATGTTCAAAGATTTGCCAAAGACAAAACAAAAAGAACTTGCAACTGCTGACAAAAATTACAGTGCCATTGTTTGCAAGTGTGAACAAATCACAAAAGGCGATGTTATCAGAGCGTTAAATCGTCCGCTGAAAATAAGTTCGGTTGATGGAGTCAAGCGCCGAACAAATGCTGGCATGGGACGATGTCAAGGCGGTTTTTGTTTTACTCATGTTGTCAGAACAATTGCAGAGCAAAGACATATTCCTTCTGAAGAAGTCAAGAAAGAGAACCGTGGCAGTGAAGTTTGCATTGGTGACATAAGGGAGGTGAACCATGATTAAAACAGATGTTTTGGTGATAGGTGGTGGACCTGCCGGAATGAGTGCCGCACTGTCCGCATCGGAAAGTGGATCAAAAGTCATATTGGTGGAAAGAGATGCTTGCCTTGGTGGAATTTTGAATCAATGTATTCACAATGGGTTTGGTCTTCATTATTTCAATGAAGAACTCACAGGCCCAGAGTTTGCTCATCGTTTCAGAAAAATGGTGGAAAAGGACAATAACATTACAGTCTTCACAAACACACTTGTCACAGAGATTAAGGACAAGAAAGTTGACATAATGGGAAAGGCTGGAATTGACACAATTTGTGCAAAGGCAATTGTTCTTGCAATGGGTTGCCGAGAAAGAACGGCTGGAAATATAAGTTTGTGCGGAACGCGTCCTATGGGAATTTTGACCGCTGGCACAGTGCAAAAAATGGTCAACATTGATGGCAAAATGGTCGGAAAAGATGTTGTCATTTTGGGAAGCGGTGACATCGGACTTATTATGGCAAGAAGACTGACATTGGAAGGAGCAAAAGTTCATGCAGTTTTCGAAATCAACAAGACAAGCAGTGGACTTAGAAGAAACATCATGCAATGTCTTGAAGATTTCAACATTCCTCTTTATTTCAACACAACAATCTTTGAGGTTGTGGGAAAAGATAGAGTTGAAGGGGTTTGGTATGGACAGGTTGATGAAAATTTCCAACCTATCGAAAGCACAAAGAAATTTCAAAAATGTGACACTGTTGTTTTGTCTGTGGGGCTTGTTCCTGAGATGCAAATGGCAAAATTTGTTCCAATTTCAAAAGTGACAAATGGTGCAATTGTCAACGAGTTTTATCAAACCGAAAAAGAATGGTTGTTCTCATGTGGGAACATTTTGCACGTGCATGATTTGGTGGACAATGTTGCATTGGAAGCAAAACAAGCAGGGAAATTTGCCAGTTTGTATGCACAGGGAAAACTTCCTGAGCACAACAAAAAGATTGATGTTGAATGGACAAAGGACTTTTCCTATGTTTTGCCAAGCACACTTTATGAAGGCACTGGGCAGACAGAAATCAAGTTCAGACTGAGAGAAAAAGTTGTCAAAAAGACCATTGTTGCAAAATGCAATGATGTCATTTTGGGAAAGAAATTCATTATGGCTGGTGTTCCTGGTGAAATGATGAATTTGACCTTTGACAAAAATGGTGCAACAGGAAAAATTCAGATCGAAATAGATTGAGGTGGAATATGAGTGAAAAAGTTAGAGAAATGATTTGCATAATGTGTCCTATGGGTTGTCATCTCACAGTCAAACAAAATGGCGATGCGGTTGAAGTCACGGGCAACAGTTGCAATCGTGGAGTTGTTTTTGCAAAAGAAGAAATCACATGCCCAAAGAGAATTGTGACAACTTCTGTCAAAACAGAACATGGCGTCAAGTCTTGCAAAACCACCACTGCCATTCCAAAAAGCATGATTTTTGATTGCATGAAAGAAATTGAAAAACTGCGACTTAAAAAGGTTAAGTTTGGTCAAGTTATCATCAAAAATGTTTTGAACACCGGCGCTGATGTTGTGGTGACGGCAAACGATTAGGTTGGAGGTTTGAAAATGCTTGAAAAGAAAAAAATCTTTAATATAATATACGCAATAGCATTGTTTGTCTGCGTGTTGACGTGTGTGATGTTGCTGTTTTCAGCGATCAATTACACACAGCTAGCATTTTATAATTATCATCCATTTTGGACCCATGATCAAAGTCAATTTTACAACACGCAATTTATTGTGATGAGTTGGCTTGCATTTTCTTTTATTTTTTTAACATTAATATCATTGCTGTTGAAGATGTTTGTGGATAAAAAAGGGGTTAAATGGCTGTCGACAGTTATAATCAGTTTGACAGTTGCGTGTTTGATTGGATTGATTATTGTTTCATTTTTTAATATTACTTACTATTCTGATTCAGACAAACTGCAATTGGCAACTGAATTTTATATCTATATGTTAGATTTGAGAACCCAGTTAATCACTGCACTCGTTGCATTGAGCGTTGTGGGAGTTTGTATGCTTGTTGATTATAAGAGCAAGAAAAAGACTGATATATAGTGAAAAAAAGAGAACATAATCTTGTTCTCTTTTTTATATTTTAGTTTTTATTGCACTCATAATCATTTCAAAGTTTTTATCCGAATTTCTTTTCTTGTTTTTCATAGACATAATTCGAAATTTCCGCCATTAAATACAATATCATTTCCACTGCTATCCTTTTGAAAGGATATTTTTTCTGTGTTCACTAAATTAAATCCCAGTTTTATTAGCAAGTTGACAGAAGGTTTGTTTTCAATGGCAGTGCCAGCTGTAAATTTATGAACATGGCAATTATCTTCTATCCATTTTATCAAAGCACTGCAACTTTCAAAAGCATAGCCCTTTTTTGAATAGCATGAATGAAAGCAATAACCGATGTCAAAATCATTTTGATTATTATAGAAACATACATAGCCAATCATTTTGGAAGTGTCTTTGAGAACCACTTCAAAAAACAAATCATTGTTTGAAAACTTTTCGGCCAAAAGTTCTATTTCTTTGTCAGATTTTGGGAAAGGTCTGTCGTAGGCCACATATTTGGAATTGTTAAAATCTTTAATTATGTCCCTAAAGTCTTTCATATGTTTTAAACTGAATTTTTGTATGATTAATCTATTTGTTTCGACTTTCATATTCTCTCCCATGTTTACAAATTTTATAGTTGGGCTTTTATTGCATTCATAATTATTTCAAAGTTCTTATCCGAATTTCTTTTCTTGACTTTTTCATAGACATAAAATGGAGTTATGCTTATGACGGCGATCACAAAAACCAGCACAGCGTAAGTGAGCAAATATGAATACTGCCAATTCATGAACGAGAATAAGTCAAAAGGAAGTCCATTTTCCATCAAGTAAAGGTAGTTTGCGCCGTCAATCAAAGAATTTCCAATCATTGACCAACCTGCAAGAAGAACGATTCCTACAAATGCTTGCCAAAATTCTTTGACCTGAACTTTGAAATAGCCACTTGCTATACAGGCGATGACGACAGTTGGCATGATGAAATGCAAAAGCAGACTTTCATAGTGCAAGAAAGAAAGGGTGGAAAGGTAGTAATAATCTCCAAAAATAAAAGTCAAGATTCCGCCAAAGAAGGTCACGACAAGCACAGGAAGGAAGAACTTTTTTGTTTTTGTAAGGAAAAATGCAGGGAAGACAAAACTCATGACATGACACAAATGCCAAGGCAAGATTTCCACAAAAGTTTGTGTCCCTGAAAAATATAACAAACACATTCTGAAAACTCGGAAGAACAACATGATTATGCAAAGCACAAATGTCATTTTCAAAGCGAATTTTTTATACTTTTTGCACAAAAACCAACATGCGACAAGCCATGCAGCAAGAAGACACATAAGTGAGATGTGCAACGGGCACCATAGTCCAGGGCCATCACCCATGACATCTGCATTTTCAATCAACCAATCATAAAAACTAAAAACGGCATTAAGCATATTATCTCCAGTGGCTATTCTCGCTTGATTGTATCACAAAACTATATAAAAAACCACCAATTTAAGTTATGTTTGCAAATTTATTATATAACTTTTAATTTCTATTTTTTAAAAACTGTTCATTGTGATATAATAAAGACAAGGAGACGAAATGATTTTCAGAAAAAATTTAAGAAAAGCAGACAAAGAAATTTT
The DNA here is from genome assembly GCA_905195085.1 of uncultured Christensenella sp. Lineage (GTDB taxonomy): Bacteria > Bacillota > Clostridia > Christensenellales > UBA1242 > Caccovivens. Next base: position 37,158 of record CAJJUK010000002.1, on the reverse strand, counting down.
GCAAGACAAGGATTACATTGAGGGAAGCGATGACAGAGCAATCATAAGTATCAAAGCTGAAGAAGATGAACAAATTTTTTCAACTTACAACTATGACAGCAATGAAAAACTTAATGCGGAGCTTGATGAATTCATTTGGGATAAGGCCAGATTTGTTCCAATGGCCAAAGACATCAAAATCAAACTTTACACAAACACAAAAACTGACGAGCAAGAAGTTGTTGATGCAATTAAAAACAATTACAAAAAAGAATACATCGAAACAAGAAACGAACTTAAACGCAATGCCATTTTTTCTTTGATTATGCTTTTGCTTGGACTTGCATTTATGTCACTACTTTTGCTGATGCATGTCTATTTTTATAATGTATATCTTGAGATTGTTGTTGAAATTGCAACATGGGTGTTTATTTGGGAGGCGGTTGATTCGTTTTTCCTGCAACGTGCGGAACTTAAAAGAAAAAGAATAACACTGCTGAAGTTATACACAGCTGAGATGGAAATTATCAAACTCAAAAAGTTTCCAGAAGAAAAATAAAGGTTTGATGCCTTTATTTTTTTTGAAATTTTCCATCTTTTTTGTGAACAATAAAGTTCAAATCATTTGATGCAGAAAGTTCTTTAACTCTGTTTAATGCTTCTTCTTTGGTCACATAAGAAGCGATTGTTCTTTTTGCACCATCTTTTTTGATTACCCAAACTCTTGCTTCTTTGTCGTACAGAACTCTGTAAATTGGTTTTTTGCCTGTTTTCTTTGCAGGTTCTGATTTTACGGTTTCTTCTTTCTCTGTTTTTGTCGCAGTTTCAGCTTTTGCTTTTGCAGTGGTTGTTCTTGTGCTTTTTGCTGTTGTGGTTTTTGAAGAAGATGATGCTTTTGGAGTTGTTGTTTCAACTTCTTTTTCTTTTTTTTCTACCTTTTTTTCTTCAACTTTTTCTTTTTTCTTTTTTCCGAAAAGTCCCATAATTCTTCAACCCCCTTAATATTGTATTCTTGCATAAAATTTATTCTATATATAGTATAGACTATTTTGTCGATTTTTGCAATATAATTGACAAATTAATTTAAAAAATATTCCTGCATAAAGCAGTATTCTTTTGGCGATTTGGCTTGTGTGTGATATAATGTATAAGAAAAATTAACTATCTATAAGGATATGGAATGAAAAATATAATTGAAATACACGACCTGAAAAAATATTATGGTGATGTTAAAGCGGTCGATGGAATTTCTTTCAATGTGAAAGAAGGTAGTCTTTTTGCTTTTCTTGGATTGAATGGGGCGGGGAAATCCACCACAATCAATATCATTTGTTCGATTCTCAAAAAGGATAGTGGACAAATTTTGATTAATGGGCTTGATTTGGACAAGGACGCCAATGAAATCAAACACTTGATCGGTGTTGTTTTCCAAAATTCTACACTTGACGGAATTTTGACTGTCAAAGAAAACTTGATGATCAGGGGTGGTTTCTATGGACTCAAAGGCAAAGCCTTGAAGGAAAGAGTTTGGGAAATCACAGAACTTCTTGATCTTGGAAAACTTTTGAAAAAGACCGTGAAAAATCTTAGTGGCGGGCAAAGAAGAAGAGTGGACATTGCAAGAGCGCTTATCAACTATCCAAAGATTTTGATTTTGGACGAACCTACAACAGGACTTGACCCACAAACCAGAAGAAAGATTTGGAACTTGATTGAAGACTTGCGTCAATCAAGAAAAATGACAGTTTTTTTGACAACGCACTATATGGAAGAAGCAAACAAGGCAGACAGGGTGGTTATGTTGGACTCAGGACATATTGTTGCGAATGACACTCCACACAAGTTGAAAACTCTTTATGCTGGAGATTACATCAAAGCATTTATGCCAGAAAATGAAGACTTTGAAGATGAGTTCAAAAAGGACACAGGGAAAAAGTTGGAATATTCTGGAGAATATTACAAGATTAAAATCAAAAACAGTGAAGAGGCAAAATATTATTTGAATAAGTACGACAAATATCTGACAGATTTTGAAATATTAAAAGGGGACATGGACGACGTGTTCCTAAGTATTACGGGGAAGAATTTTGAACATGGAGAAAACAACGAATAAATGTAGCAATTGGTTATCGCTCGGTGTTTTGATCAAAAGAAACATCAAGTTGTATATGAAGGACAAGATGACGGTGTTCTTCTCTGTTTTGGCACCTATCATCATTCTTTTGGTTTATATTTTGTTTTTGGGAGATTTGCAAGCAAATTCCATTATGGATATGTTCGAGTCTCAAGGATATGCAGGAATGATCACCGACACAGAAGTCAAAGCAATTGTCAACAACTGGATGATTTCTGGTGTTATGGGTGTTTCTTGCATCACCGTTGCATTGAATGCCAACATCGTCATGGTTCGTGACAGAATGAGTGGAAATGTCAACGACATCATTTCTTCTCCTGTCAAGAGATGGGTGCTTTATTTGAGTTACATCATTTCTTGCTTCTTGATTACTTTCACAATTTGCTTCATTGTTTTGATGCTTGCAATTTGCTATCTTGCCGGAACTGGTGGGCTTATGATGAGTTTTGCCGATTTCTTGACAATAGTTTGCGTCATGGTCATTTCAGTTCTGTCTTCATCATTCTTTATGGTGCTTATTTGCGGATTCATCAAGTCAACAAGTGCATTGGCGGCGCTTAATGGTGTGTTTAGTGCGGCAATAGGATTTTTGATTGGAGCATATCTTCCATTTTCTATGCTTCCAAATTATATGCAATACATTGCTTGTTTCATCCCAGGGACATATTCTGCGGGACTATTCAGAAATTATTTTATGGGTGGAATCATTAGACATTTGGACATTCCAGAAGATGTGTTGACAAACCTGCTTGATAGTTACTTCAATTTGGATTTCTTCGGACATAAAATCACCGCGGGTTGGATGGTTTTGGTTATTTTGATTTCCATTGTTCTTTTTGCATCTTTGATTGTGATTTTCTATTCAAACAAGAGAACAAATTTCTTTATGGTGGGGAAGAAACTTAAAAAACGCAAAAAGTCGGCACAAAAGACAAAATAAAAGGACAAAAAAATGAAAGTTGGGATTGTCACAATTTATGATTTCTTTAATCATGGGAATAGACTGCAAAACTATGCTTTGGAGCAAACATTGATCAAAATGGGTCATGAAGTTACCACTTTTGCAATCACACCAAAGAAAGTTTATGCCTATGTTTTGCCTGTTGCAGGTTGTTTGCCTTTCATTCCTGTTATAAGCAGAATGAACAAATCAAAAAAACATACCAAAAAACATTTTCACAATGTCATAATCAACAACTATTCCAAGAAAAAATTGGAAAAACTTAACGACGAGTTTGATGCTTTCATCATTGGAAGTGATCAGGTTTGGAATCCGAAATATATGGCAAACAAATTTGTTAGTTTTTTGAAATTTGCTGACAAAGAAAAATGTGTTGCTTATGCTCCAAGTTTTGGGATTGAAAGTTTGCCAGAAAAATTGAAAGGTGAATTTTCTGAGGGACTTTCTCATATCAAATATCTTTCCGTCAGAGAAAATGAAGGGAAGAACATCATTGAGAAGCAAATTGGTGCTGGAAAAGCAGAATTGGTTGTTGACCCAACTTTCCTTTTGGAGAAAAAAGATTGGGAGAAGTTTGCGGAACCTGTCAAAAACAAACCAAAAGATTATATTGTGACATATTTCCTTGCGCCAAAGAAAGAATATAAGCAAAAAGTCAAAGAAATTGCAAAAAAATATAACCTTGAAGTTGTCAACATGAACAAATCATTTGATAAGTTCTACAAAGCAAACCCAAGTCAATTTATTGATTTGCTTCTTGGTGCAAAACTGGTTTGCACAAATTCTTTCCATGGACATGCCATGTCAATCATTTTGGAAAAACCTTTTGTGTCTTTCTTATCTTTCAAAAGCACAAAATCAAGAATTAAAACTCTTTTGAAAATGACTGATCTTGAAGATAGAAACTGGGAAAAACTGCAAGAAAAAGATTATTTTGCGTTGGATTATTCAGAAGTGAGAGAAAAAATCAAACAAGAAAGAGAGAAGAGTCTTTCCTTCCTCAAAAATGCTTTAAACAGCATTGAAACTCGTGGGGGGGGGACATAAATGATTGCCATAACAGACAAGAGAAAGTGTTGTGGCTGTCATGCTTGTGCAAGCATTTGCCCCAAACAATGTATTGAAATGGTCTATGACGATGAAGGATTTTTATATCCAAAAATTGACATGGAGCGTTGTATTAATTGTGGTTTGTGTGAAAGGATTTGTCCTATTTTGCATAAACAAAAAATCGAACAAAGTCAGATAAACGAATTTCCAAAGGCCTATGCCGTTGTCAACAATGATTTGCAAGTGAGATTGAATTCTTCTTCGGGTGGTGCATTTTCTTTGCTTGCAGAATGTGTTTTGTCACAGGGTGGAGTTGTTTTTGGTGCTGCTTTCAATGAGAACTTTGGAGTTGAACATATTGGCATTGAAAAAGTTGAAGATTTGAAAAAGTTGAGAGTTTCAAAATATGTCCAAAGTCGAATCGGAGAATGTTATAAAGACGCAAAAAAATTTCTTGACTCTGGCAGAAAAGTTTTGTTTACGGGAACTCCTTGTCAAATCGGCGGGCTTTTGAAGTTCTTGGTCAAACCTTATGAAAACTTATATACACAGGATATAATTTGTCATGGTGTTCCTTCTCCAAAAGTTTGGGAAAACTATGTGCAATATCGAGAGAATGATGCCCAGGCAAAAGTGACAAGTGTTTCTTTCCGAAAGAAAATTGAAGGACAAAAGAAAACTTCTTTTTATATGTCTTTTGATAATGGGACTGAATATATCAAGTCACCAAATTACAAAGATCCGATGATGAAATTCTTTTTCTTCAACAAATGTCTCAGACCATCATGTCACAAATGTGCTTTCAAAGACATTCATAGACCAAGTGACATAACACTGGCAGACTTTTGGGGAGCAAAAAGGGTTGTCCCTGATTTGAATGATGGAAAAGGAATTTCTCTGGTTTTGATTCATTCTCAAAAAGGGCAGGAGTTGTTTGATGAGATTAAAGACAAAACAACTTACCGTCAAGTGGATTTTGACAAGGCAATAAAACACAACCCAATGATTAAACGCTCAACGCTTAAGTCATATGAGAGAGCAAGATTTATGAGAGATTTCAAAAAACTACCTTTTGAAAAGGTTGTCAAAAGATACGGAAACAGATTGTTCTAAAAAGAAAGAAACGATGATTGCAAATTTGAATTTTACCAATTTCAGAAACGGCTTTAATAAGTTTCAAAACATAATTTGAAGGAGGATAGATTATGTGTGATACTATTTATTTTAAAAGGAATGGGAAAAGTTATTTCGGCAAAAATAGTGACCGTTCACCAAATGAGGCCCACCTTATGATTAGGGAACCTGAAAGAAATTTTAAAAAAGGTGAAATGGTAAAAACAACTTATATTGAAATTCCACAGGTGGAGTATACAAATGCGTGCGTGCTTTTAAAACCGCATTGGATTTGGGGTGCTGAAATGGGTTGGAATGAGTTTGGTCTCAACATTGGTAATGAGGCAGTTTTTACGAATGTCAAGAGAGAAAAACAAAATGGACTTATTGGCATGGATATGTTGCGTCTTGCATTGGAAAGATGCAAAACATCAAGCGAGGCAGTGGATTGCATAATCTCCCTGCTTGAGACTTATGGGCAACACGGCAACTGTGGATTTGATAAAAAATTTTATTATGATAATGCGTTCTTAATTGCTGACAACGATGAAGCATATGTTCTTGAAACAGCTGGAAGAAATTATGTCGTAAAAAAAGTTATGGACATTGCAACGATTTCCAATTGTTTAAGCATTGGAGAAGATTATGATCGAAAATCATCAAATTTTGAAGGAGATTTCAAAAAGAAATTTCAAAACAATCTTTTCACATTAGTGGCTGGTGCTGAAAAAAGAAAAAAGGCAACTTTTGATGCTTTGACGCAAGAAGGAGAGCCTTTTGATTTGATGAAAAAAACATTATGCTGCCATAGTTCCAATAAGGTTGATGTCAACAAAAGTTCAACCGATAGTGTTTGTATGCATGCAGGAAATCTTTTTGGAGATCAAACAACGGGAAGTTATTTTGGAGAAATAAATAAGATGTATTTTGTTACTGGTTCATCTTTTCCATGTCTTTCAATTTACAAACCACTTACAAAAGATGCAGAAATTTTGCCTGAAGATGAAGAAGTTGCTTTGAAATATTGGCTTAAGCATGAAAAATTGAATAGACACATCATGAGTGGGAACATAGATGTTGATGAATATTTGCAAGCTGCAGAACAATTGCAAGAAGAATTCATCAGAAAAGCATCAGATGCAAAAAATGAAACTGAACTTGCAAAGGTTTCTGAGTATTGTTTTGATAAGGAAAATGCCTTTGTTGACTCCTATCTTGACAGAGTTAAAGATAAAAAGATTCACATTCATGGCGGATTATATTTTAGAAATTACTGGAATAAGAAAACTAGAATTTTAAGTAAAGAATACAAAGGTTTTTGACATGAAATTAAAAACTGTTTTAGTGGCTCCAGATAAATTTAAGGGAAGTTTGACGGCGGAGCAATTTTGTGAAATCGCAAGAGATGAAATAAAAAAGTTTGATGAAAAAATTGAAGTTATTGTTTGCCCACTTGCAGATGGTGGGGAAGGAAGTTTAGACTGCTTTGTAAGGAATCTAAATGCAAAAATTATTCAAAAGAAATTTGCCAACGCAAACTTCGAAAAAACAGAGGCTCGTTATGCAATTAAGGGTGATGTTGCATTTATTGAGTGTGCAGAAACGGCAGGTCTGTTAAAAACGAAATTTAAAAATCCACTAAAAACAACCACTTTTGGAATGGGCGAGCAAATTTCTGATGCCATACAAAAAGGTGCGAAATTGATTTACTTGACGTTGGGTGGAAGTTCAACAAATGATGCCGGATGCGGAATGGCTGCTGGTGTTGGTTACAAATTTCTTAATGAAAAAGGCGAAGAGTTTGTTCCAACGGGTGGTTCATTGAGTCAGATTAAAAAAATCATTTTTCCGAAAAATAATAAAGAAGTTAAGTTTGTTGCTTTATGTGATGTTAAAAATGTTTTATATGGAAAGACTGGAGCGGCATTTGTCTATGCAAAGCAAAAAGGTGCCACTGATGAGGAAGCTGTTTTTTTGGACGACAATCTGAAAGCTTTCAGTTCAGTTTGTAAGTCTTATGGACAAGATTTTTCCTCTGTTGAAGGAGCAGGTGCTGCGGGCGGTCTTGGAGCCGGTGCCATGTTCTTTTTGGATGCTCAACTTCAAAGTGGAATTGAAACCTTTTTTAATCTTATGAATATTGAAAACAAAATAAAAAGAGCAGATTTGGTGATTACTGGTGAAGGAAAAATCGATAGCCAATCAAAGTTTGGAAAGGTTGTTTATTCTCTTAAAAAGAAGTGTAATGACAAAAATTTTGTTGCATTTTGCGGTGTAAACAATTCAAAAGAAAATGATTTTGAAATTATAAGCATAAATGATAGAAATTTATCGCTTGAAGAAAACATAAAAAACACAGAAATTAATTTAAGAAAAAATTTGAGAGAATATTTAAAAAATAAAACTGACAAATAATTCAGTTTTATTTTTTGTATTTTCACAGGGTTTAAACCTCTTTTTTCTTTTTTGTTTTTGTTGAAGTTAGTTTTTTTGTGTTGGTTTTAATGTTCTTTTTCAGCATTTCCATTGTCTCCGGTTTTGAAGCAAAAAGATGATAACCATCAACTGTTTCATGCAATCCGCCAGCTTCTTCAATAAGCAAAAATCCTGGCAACATATCCCATGGGTTTGCATCAAATTGAACATAAGCACCATAACAGCCCTCAGCCATGAATATGCAGTTTATACAGCAAGCACCAGTTACACGAAACTTTAAAACTTTATCTCTGAGACTTTTCATCATTGCATATTCAAATTCAAAGTCATTTATATCCAAACATGTCAACGAGTGAATTGCATCTTTTGGTGTGATTGTAAATTTTTTATTGTTTTTGTAAGACCCCAAACCTTTTGCTGCCATATATTCTCCCATGGCAGGGCTGTATATAGCACTCGCAACAGTCACATCATCTTCAATATAAGCGATTTGAATTCCCCAGAGGCAAATGCTGTTTGCAAAATTGATTGTCCCATCTACCGGGTCAATAACAAAATATGTTCCACGGGCTTTTGCGGAACTGTTGAATTCTTCACTGACGATTTTCACGCTTGGAAAGTTTTTGTTTAGGTCTTTGATGATGAATTTTTCCAAAGATGTATCTAGGGTTGTCAAAAGGTCATGAGAGCCTTTGTCTTTGACATCAATTTTTTCCTTTGAACATTTTTTATATGCGATTTTCTCTAATTTTAGCAAATATTTTGCCATATCTAAATAATTTAATGATTTCATGCGTATATTATCTCACAATTCAATTTTCTCAGTCAAACAAAAAAGGGAAAGTTGATTGAGATTTTCGACAAAAATTCTTTTTGCTTTTTTTGGTTTTTGTTTTGTGAAAAATTCGATGATGTGATAAAATATATATGTCAAAGATTTCAAAATGTTTTGACAAAATCTCTTCATGATATAAAGAAAAGAGAAAAACATAAAGGAGGATTTTATGAAAAAATTTTTATCAGTTATGGCTTGCTTGGTTATGGTTCTTGTGGGCGGAGTTGCACTTGCGGCTTGTGGTGATTCAAAAGACAAAATTCCAAGTGATGCAAAATATATTTCAAATTCAACAGAACTTGTTGAAGCAATCAACAATCAAAAAGATAATGAATATTGGGTTTTGGAAGCAGGCACATATGATCTTGATCCAAATGCAACAACAATCATCTATGGCGACCAAACAGGTTGGTATTTGCCAATTGTTGCAAATGGCATCACAATCAGGGGAGAAGGTGATGTGACTTTGATGTCTACTCATGACACTCCAAATGCAGCTTGGGCAAGTCAAAACTTCATTACAGTTGTTGGAGACAATGTTACAATCAAAAACTTGACAGTTGTTTGCAAGAAAGAAGTCAACAAAGCTGTTGAAGTTTTGGGAAAAAATGTAACCATCAAAGATATGACATTCAATGCTCCAAGTGACTATGATTTTGCTGGTTCAATTTACTTCAACCAACAAGGAATTGATGGAAATGAAGCAGGCGATGTTGGAACTGTTACTTTGGAAAATGTTAATTTGAATAAAGGTAGAATTACAGCTTCTGGTGCAAGCACAGGAACAATCAAATTCAACAATGTTAAGATTGATTGGACTGGAATTGAAGAAGAACTCATCGCTGGTTTCTATCCAATGCTTAACTTCAACAACGAAGGCAAAACTTTCACTTACGAAGGTGCTTCAACAGTTGAAGTAAAAATGAGCGAGACAGAAATGGGCGCAGAATATGAAACAGCAGTTGCAAACCTTATTAAGGGGGTTAAATTGGTTAACGTTGATGCTTAATTGCTGAGTTCCAAAAATAAAAAAAGATGTGAAACTTTCACACCTTTTTTTGTTTTATTTAGTCTGATAAAAATCGATTCTCTGCTTTTGTAATCAAAGTTGTTTTTGTCGCACCATCAATTTCTGATGCAGACGCCAAAGGCCTGGTTGATGTAATAAGTTTGTGATCTTTTGACATTTCTTCTTTAGAAAGCAGAAAATATCTAAAGTCTTTTTGACCTTTTTGATAAGCCATGGCGTCCCATGTTATATCACAAAAACGGGCTTTTCCATGTTCTTCATATTGCAAAATTGAGTGATCAAATACATTGTCTGGAAGTTCATTGCCTGCATGACACAAAACAAGATTTGTTGGAATGTTGTTGTAAGCACAGAGATATTGCAGTGTTTTTGAGAAACCTTCACATACACATTTTCCATACAACAGGCCGTTGAGATAATTGTTTGTTCCCATCTTTTCACCCTGGGTCAGACCATTGGAACTTGCCATTCTGTGAGAATGTTCCAATCCGTCAAAGTCGTATTTTACATTTTTGCAGACCCAAAGATATAAGTTTGAAAATTTGGTCAATTCGTCGTCTTGTGGAGAAATGATTCTTGAGGAAATTTCTTCTGTTTTCTTTTGTATTGCGTTGATAACATTGAAATCATGAACATGAATTTTCCTTGATATTTCTTCTCCAAATCGGATATTCAACTTCATCAATTCGAGGGCCTCAGGTCTTATGCGTCCTTCCAGAGACTTCAATCTCTTAAAAAATGCAGGGGCATAGGAAACATCAAGAACATAGTCGGTTATGAAATCTCTGTTGTGAATTGTGTTGGATACTATTTCTTGAACATTTTTTATTGAATAATTCCCAACGCATTTAAAGAAATCAATATTGGCATTGAGATTTTCTACTCTTTCCAAATCCGGACAATTGGTAAGGGAAAGTGAGTAGAGTTTTGTGCTGAAGTCATGGCAGTCAATTGTCTTGAAACCGCTATACCCGTTGATTGACAAACTTTCGAGTGTGGTAATTTTTTTCAAAGTTTCTATGTCTTGTTCACTTAGTTTTAGGTTTTTTGATGTTGAGATTGTCAAATTTTTTAAATTTGGAAATAAAGAAAGCTCTGAAAAATTTTGAAAATCAATCAGTTGCAAGTCTGTGACAGCTTCCAATTCTTCTTGAGAAAAAGTTTGGTTGTAATTATAGGCATTAGGGACTTTTGGTGGTGCGTTTTTGCCTTTAAATTTTTTGTTCAAAAAGCTTCGCACTGCGGTTCCAAGTTTCAAATCTAGATCCACGGAATTCATAAATCCTCCATATATCTTCAGTTTATCATGATATTGATGTCAAGTCAAGACAATATTTCATGATAATTTATGGACAAAAGACCACAAAAAGTTTATAATAAAAGAGCAATAAGGAGATAAAATGATTAAACTTAAAAATGTCAGCTACAGGGTTTTGGACAAGGAAACTGGCAAAGAAAAATATATTATCAAAGATTTAAGTTTGGATTTTCCAAAAAACAAGGTCACAATCATTACTGGGCATAATGGGAGCGGGAAATCTACACTTATCAAGTTGATTATGGGAGTGATTCAACCAACAAGTGGAGAAATCTTGTTTGGAGGAAAAAATATAAATTCCCTTTCAGTTGATGAAAGAGCAAATTTGGGCATTACAATTGCTTTTCAACAACCGGTTAAATTCAAAGGATTGACTGTGAGAGATTTGTTGAATTTGGCAAGCAAATCCAGCACAAACATTCCGGATGCTTGCGAGTTTCTTGCAAAAGTTGGACTTTGTGCAAAGGATTATATTGATCGCGAACTTGACGATCGTTTGTCAGGTGGAGAACTCAAAAGAATTGAACTTGCAATCGCTCTTGCAAAAGGTGGCGATGTGCTTTTGTTTGATGAGCCAGAGGCAGGCATTGACCTTTGGAGTTTTGACAGTCTTGTGGATATTTTCAAAGAGCTTAAAAACAAAACCGTCATCATCGTAAGTCATCAAAAGAAGTTGATTGATAATGCCGATTATATTTTGCTTTTAAACAGCACAAAAGATGCTGTCATCGGAAAGAAAAAAGATATGCTTCCACTTCTTAATAGTCCAAAATGCAGAAAATTAGGAGGGCTAATAAATGACTAAGTTAACTCAAATTGATAAAGACCTCTTGAAACAGGTTGCTGATATGCATTCTGTTCCACAAGGGAGTTTTAATATAAGAAAAAACGGACAAAGTGTTGACAGAAAATCAGATGAAGAAGTCACGATTCTTCCAAAGAAAGATAAAAGTGGAATTGACATCATAATCAAGGAAGGTGTCAAAAACAAAAGTGTTCACATTCCGGTCATCATAACAGTTGGAGATTTCAATGACCTTGTTTATAATGATTTCTATGTTGGGAAAGGTGCTGAAGTTTTCATTGTGGCTGGCTGTGGAATTCACAACCCAAGTGGTAAACGGAGTGAACATGATGGAATTCACACATTCCACTTGGAAGAAAACTGCAAAGTTAAATACATTGAAAAGCATTTGGGAATTGGAAATAATCAGGGTGAGAAAATTTTAAATCCAACAACTGAAATTTTCATGAAGAATGGAAGTGAATTTGAAATGGAAACCATTCAACTTGGTGGAGTTTCATATTCTGACAGGAAAACGAATGCCTATCTTGATGATGACACAAAATTGATAATCAAAGAGAAAATTTTGACAAGTGAAAAGCAAGTTGCCAAAACGGTCTTTAATGTAGTTTTGAAAGGAAAAAATTCTAGTGTTGAAGTGATAAGCAGAAGTGTTGCAAAAGACAAATCCAAGCAAAAATTCATTTCAAACATTAAAGGACAGAATGAGTGCTTTGGACATGTTGAATGTGATGGCATCATTTTGGATAAAGCACAAATTGAAAGTGTCCCAAAAATTGTTGCACAAAACATTAATGCAACACTCATTCATGAAGCGGCAATTGGAAAGATTGCTGGAGACCAAATTGTCAAATTGCAAACACTGGGACTTTCAGAAGAAGAAGCACAAGCTCAAATCATCAAGGGATTTCTTAAATAAAAAGACAGGAGATGCTCCTGTTTTTTTTGTTCCACAAGGGGGGTATTGCAAAAATATAAAAAGTGTGCTATAATATCCGCCGTAAAAGGAGATGAATTTCAAAATAAAATGAAAAAAATTACTGACAAAACATTAGCAAAAACAATTATTCTAAATTTGGCTAAGTTGAGGAAACAACACAAGGATGGCGTCATCAGAGTCATACAGAACAAAGAAGGAGACACTTATTTCATGTGCCATGAAAATGGAAGATTCAAAGTTTATGATGGTGTTGAATTGAAAGAATGTGGTTCTGCAATGTATGACATTCAGAAAAAGGGTGGGCTTAAATTTGCAAACTTGATTCGTGTGAGAGTTGATAGTACTTACAGGGGTTCAGGAATTGGAACACAACTGGTAAAATTCATTGAACATGAAATGAAAAAAGAAGGTGTTGACCAAATTTCTGTTCTTGCAAATACCAAAGCAAATGTAGGAGATTGGTATAAATCACTTGGTTATAGACAAATCACAAATTATGGATATATCAAGAACACATTGATTAAGACTCACTTAAAATTCAGTAAAAAAATTAATTCCTTATCTGAAGTTATTGATGATAAAATACAAGAGAACTTGTTAACACCAAGATTCAGTTTTTTGCCTGGAAGCAAAAAAAGAGCCAAAGTCTTAGAAAGATCTCTAGATGAAACTTGTAGTTAGTGTAAAGGAAAAAACAGGATTGTGATTCCTGTTTTTTTGTTTTATTGATAATTATAAGTTTTCATATAACTTTTTTGCATAAAATTACAATAAAAAAGTTGTTTTGGTGCACTCGTGGGGATTCGAACCCAAGACCTTTCGTTCCGTAGACGAACGCTCTATCCAGCTGAGCTACGAGTGCAAAATTTTGATGACGCTATTAATAATATCATATTTTTTTTAAAATTTCAATTGTTTTTTATAAAAAGAGAAAAGTTATATAAATTTTTATGATTTGCTGGTGAATATTGAATTGCATTTGACATAATTCGACAAGACCCTTTATAATTATATAAAGAGGAGGAATTATGAAAAAAGTTATTATGACAACAATAATCATCTTGTCAATCGGGCTTTCAATGGTGTTGGTTGGAAGCATTTTGCAAGGAATAAATTGGGGCACTGGCTTCAATGGAACTGAGTTGGCAACAGCGCTTAGCAACATCGGATACATTGTTGCAATGTTGTCTGGAGTTGTTTTGACAGGGCTCGGTGTTGCGTATGCTGTCAGAGGCGAAAGCAACAAAGATAGTGACGAAAAGAAAGAAAAATAGAGATAAATTCTCTATTTTTTATTGTCAAAAAATTTTTTAATATCATGTGCAAGAGCTTCGTGAATTCCCTTAACCAAACATAGTTCCTCTATGCTTGCATTTTTGATGTTTTCAGTTGAGCCAAATGCTTTAAGCAAAGCATTGATTTTAACTTTTCCAAGTCCTTTGATTTCTTCAAGTTCCAAATGTGTTTGAGCATTGGTTCGTATTTGTCTATGGAAGGTTATGGCAAATCTGTGTGCCTCGTCTCTCACTCTTTGCAATAATTTCAATTCTGCACTGCCATATTTTAGGATAACTGGCAAGTTGCTGTGGACAGTGTAAACTTCTTCCAACTTTTTTGCAAGAGAGATAATGTCAATTTCTTTTTCAAGGTTAAAAGATCTTAAAATTTCATAACACGAAGAAAGTTGTCCTTTTCCACCATCTATAACAAGCAAATCTGGTTTTTCTTTGAAACTTTCACCGTTTTGATCTTTGTATCTTTGCAATCTTCTTGATAAGGTTTCTTTCAATGAAGCAAAATCATCATTGCCTTCAACAGTTTTAATTTTGAATTTTCTGTATTCTTTCTTCTTTGCAGTTCCGTTGACAAAAACTACCATTGAAGCCACTTTATTAGTTCCGCTGATGTGTGAAATGTCATAACATTCAATTCTTTTAGGCAAATTCTTAAGGGAAAGTTTTTCTTGAAGCATTTTCATTGCTCCAATACTGCTGTTGTAGGCAATTTTTTCTTTTTCCATTTTCTTTTCCAAATATTCTTCTGCATTTTCTTTTGCCATTTTAAGCAAAGTCAAGTTGACTCCATGAGGATTCGAAATCACCTTAACATTTTTTTCAAGGAAATTTTTTAAAAGTTCTTCGTCAATAGGGTGGCTTACGATAATTTCATTTGGAACAAGCATATTTCCATAATATTGACTTATGAAGTTGAAAAGGGTGTCTGATTCTTCTAGTTCGGCATCGCTTTGCTCAAAATTTACAATTCCCAAAATTTTTCCGCCTCTTACAACCATGACATTGATAACACCACTAATGCCGTCAGTGTAATAGGCAAAGACATCTTTATTGACATCTTTTGGAAGATTGGCAACAACTCTTTGTTTAAGTTTTGCCACCATTTTCAAGCTTTCCCTAAGTTCAATTGCTCTTTCAAAGTTCTGAAGGTTTGATGCAATTCCCATTTTGTCTTTTAAGACTTTTTCTATTTCATCATCATTGCCATTAAGGAACCGAACGACTTTTTTGATCTCTTCACCATATTCTTCCTTTGTTGTTCTGCCTGTGCATGGTGCAAGACAAAGTCCGAGAGAATAGTTAAGACACTCTCTCTTCGCATGCGTTGATGAATTGATTTTTAATTTGCAGGTTCTAATTTTAAAGGCCATGTTGATTGTTTTTAAAATTTCTCTTGGATCGATTCCTGCAATATATGGTCCAAAATATTTACAGCCATCATTTTTTTTGACTTTACGAACAATTTCAAGGCGAGGAAAATCTTCTTTAAGGTCGATTTTGATATATGGAAAGGCTTTTCCATCTTTTA
The DNA here is from genome assembly GCA_905195085.1 of uncultured Christensenella sp. Classification (GTDB taxonomy): domain Bacteria; phylum Bacillota; class Clostridia; order Christensenellales; family UBA1242; genus Caccovivens. Next base: position 21,734 of record CAJJUK010000002.1, on the reverse strand, counting down.
ACAAAATGTTGTAAAAAGGTTGATGCTTGTGGATTAAATTGCTCTCAAGTCCCAATGCGTCAAGTTCTGATACGGCAATAAAATAGTCAAAATCATCAACATTGTTGACCATTGCTTGAACCTTGCTAGGCTTTGGAGAATTGCGAAAATATTGGCTGACACGATTCTTTAGATTTTTGGCCTTTCCAATATAGATGATTTCGCCACTTTTGTTTCGCATTACATAAACGCCTGGCTTTGTGGTAAGTGTTTTAAGTTTTTGTCTGATTTTATCATTCATGCAAATATTATAATTGTTTTATCAAAAAAATACAACACAACTTTTATAATTGATTAAGATGGTTTGTTAGATGATAGACAATGACCAATAATTAAATTTTTGTTTATTTTTTTAGAAAATTGTTGTAAATTGTAATTTTATTTGTTATAATGAGAAAAATAAAAGGAAGAGGAGGGTTGAATCTTGGCAACTTCCATGCTGTTGGGAATCTTTGATTGGATAGGCGATTTCTTTAAGTCGCTTTTTGATCTTATCCCAAAGGTTGTTTATTTGCTTTATGCATCACTTGCATGTGTGCTTGATGTCTTGCAACTTTTCTTCCGTAAACTCGCTGGGCTTGATGTTTATTACGTTGATGGAGAAGCTGTGGCGGGTGATTTGGTAACAAACTTTATTACTGGCATATTGGGAATAAATCCAAATGGGTTTGAATATTCTGCTCTTTCAACAGTTTTCTGGGCATTCATTGTTTTTGGGATTATTATTTGTTTTATAAGCACAATTGTTGCAATTGTTAAAAGTCACTACAGTTATGATGATAAGGCTGCAAAGGGACCAATGCAATATGTTTACACAGCAGGTAAGGCTGTTTTAAATATGGTTGCAGTTCCAATCATAGTTGTTTTGGGGCTCTATCTTTCACAGGCAATTTTGACTGCTTTGGATTCCATGACATCGATAACAAGTGGAAATATTGTTGCAATGTATGGTGACAAGGTTTCATTATTGAGGCAGGTTGACACGTCCAAAACGGCAACGGGAATAGAAGAGTCTAATACTAAGAATAAGACATACATATATTATGATATTTTTGGTTTTGGTGGAGCAATTGCATATGGATCAAATGCTGATGCAACTTGGTTATATGCTGATGCAAAAGAGATTGCTTTAATCGGTTCAAGTAATCAAACATTTTCTGGTTCACTGTTTAAGGTGGCGGCTTATAATGCCAATCGTGTCAGAATTGGTACGCCTATGTCTGCAATGTCAGGTTTTGGCGAAGATGAGCTTTTTGCTAATGCAGCGGCTGCAAATGATGCTGAATTGGGTGCAGATATGATTGATACAGCATTTGCTTGTAACTTGCATTTAAATTATACTATGGATCTGAAATATATAACTGATTCTAGTGATTCAAATGGGGTTTGGACTAGTTTTAAATATTTTACGAATTTCCTAACTCAAAATGCCAGTGCCTTTTCAAAATTTAATGTTGGATTAATTTGGTATTACTATGACTTGTGGAGTTTCAACTTCATTGTTGGTTTTGCTGGTTGTATAGTATGCGCAACATTGTTTATTAACATCATAATGGGGCTTATTGCAAGACTGTTTATGTGTATTGGTTTGTTCCTTGTTGCACCACCATTGTTTGGTCTTGCTCCACTTGATGGTGGAAAGGCTGGAAGCAGTTGGCGAGAAAACTTCATGAAGCAGGTTTTGATGGCCTATGGAGCCGTCGTCGGCATGAATATATTCTTCCTAATATTGCCGTACATGAATGAAATAGATTTCTTTAATATTGCAATTGCAGATTACTTTGCTCAATCGTTGGTCATCATTGTTGGTTTGGTTACTATCAAAGCCTTCATCGCAACGTTATCTGGACTTATTGGTGGTGCAGACGCGAATGAAACGGGAAAAGGAATTGCCGAAGAGGTCGGTGCTGTTGCAGGAACCGCAACAAAGATGACAGTTGGTGCTGCAAAGGGAGTGATTAAAGCACCAGTAAATATGTATCGTGGGGCAAAAGCCATTGGGAATAGGATTGAAGAACGCAAACAAGCGAAACAGGAAAAACGAGCACAAGAAGGACTTGCTGATATTCAAAGTTATCAAAGACAAAGAGACGCTCTTACTGCTCTCAATGGGCGTGATGCAAGATCCATAAACAAGAATGATTTTGTTGCAGACTTTATTGCTTCAGGTGGTTCAAAGAAAGAAGCTAATGAATTATGGAAAACTGTGAAAGATGAAAGAGATAGTGCTATTGCTGGTGGAAGAACAATGAGTGGTTCAAACATGAGGTCGGCATTTGGAAGATCAAATACTCATTTTGGAACCATGGATGCACAATATAGAGGACTCGCTGGTGGTAGGAGATTGGCTGCTGATAATAGAGCTCTTGAAAGACGTAGAGCAACTGCGGCAACTTTGAGAACTGATGCTCATACAAGATATGAAAGAAATAGAACTGGATTAGAAGGTATGAAAGACCTTGTTCTTACTCCATTCTCTAATGTTAATGATGTTATGGGTGAAAGTAAACTCTATAGTACATTTAAGGAAAAATCGTTCTGGAAGAAGCCAGATTATCAAAAAGAAACCGCAGAAAATACAAAGAAAACTTACGAAGAAATTCATGCCGGCAGAGGAGATATGCGTCAAGGATTTGATACTCTCCACGGTGATGTCCAAGGAGGATTTAGAGGTGCACATAGAGATGCTGGAAGAATCATTGCAGGTCAAGGTGGAATTCGATCTGAAATTGCTTCCGGAAATGCTCATTTGCAAAATATTGAAGATGAAACACGAAAGATTCAAAGAAATACAAGACATATTTCCAAAGAAACTGATGGTTTGAAGGCAAGAACGGTCAAGGCGGCTAAAAAACAAAGAGAAGCAGTTGAAGAGAATAAGAAAGCAAGAAAAGAACTTGAAGAAATCAACAAAACTATTAAGAATATAGATGGAAAGATTCCTCCACCATAGGTGAAATTATGGAATTGCTAAAAAATGGTTTTGAAGTTTTAGGCTTGGTGTTTATGAATAATGATTTCTTTAAGTCTTTCGCAGAAAAAGTTAATTCCAAAAAAGATTACGCCAAAGAGATTGCCGAAAATACTAAGAAAACCTTGGAAGAGTTGAAAAGATGAAAAATATGCTAGGTTCTGGCCTAGCATATTTTGTTTGTTTAAGTAAAATAATTTGATTGTCTTTATAGACAAAAATTTGAAAAAGCTCTTCTTTTGAACAAAAAAAACTGGCAACCGCCAGTTGTGTAGTGATTTTAATGTTTGGTGGTGATAGGTGGGATCGAAAAATCAAAGGTATTGTTTTATCAATATATTGATTTTCAATTTTATTGTTATAACTATATCTTGTATTTTATTTTTTATCATTGTTATTGCTTGTGTTAAAATTGGTGTCAAAATTGGTGTCAAATTTGGTTGCTTGTTCTTTTTCAAAATCACTTAACACTTTGATGTAGTATTTTCTAGTTGTTTTTGTTGTTGTATGTCCCATCCATTTGGCAATAACACTTTCGCTTATTCCTTGTTCTGCACACATTGTTCCAAAGGTTGTTCGTAAGTCTTTTATGTGAAATTTTACTTCTGATTGTTTTTCAATTTCTTCTTTTACATAGGTAAGTTGTCTTATTGATGTGAAAGGAAAAACATAGTCAGTTGGTTTGTAGTTTGTTCTTTTTGCGATTATTTGTTTCAAAGGTTTGAAATTTGGAATAAAGCGGTTGCTTCCTGCTGTTTTAGTTCCTGGGATGTGAATTGTATCATTTGATATGTCTTGGAATTTAAGAGTTAGCAATTCTTTTTGTCTTGCTCCACTGAATAGATAGAAAATTATAACATCACCATTTTTAATTTTCCCTGCTGAATTTATGATTTTTTGTCTTTCTAGTTTGGTTAAACTTTTGCCCTCATTTCTTTTGTGTTTGTATTTAATAAAATTTTTTGAGATGTCAGTTTTTATCAAATTGTCGTTTTCGAATGCACTTTTGAAAATGCTTTTAATTATAATTGTGACATCTTCTTTTTTTCGTATGTTTGGAAAGTTTGCCAAAAATTTATTTATTTCAGATGTTGTAAAATCTTTTATTGGTTTGTTTGGTAGATTTGTTTTTATGTGATTGTCTATTGTCTGAATTGTTTTTCTTAATGTTGTTTCATTTTGAGTTGACTTTTTGTAAGTGTTAATCCAAAAGTCGATATACTCAAAAAGTTTAGTTGGTTCTTTAACTGTTGGTTTGTATTTTGCAATTTCATTTTTTGCTTTTTGTAGGCAGTCTTTTTGAGTCTTTCCATAGACTGTGTGCCTTGTTCCGTTTACAGTGAATCTATAACAATATCTACCATCATTTCTTTTGATTATTTTGTTTCCTTTATATTCCATTTCTTCAAACTCCTTTTTGTTGTTTGAAGATCTTGTATTATCAATCAGCAAGAAAGGTGTTGTTGCAATTTTTTGTTTACCAAGATTGTAAACTTCAATTTGTTTAATTTCAAGTTTAATGTTATCAAATTTTTTTCTCGAACTCGTCCATTATTACTCCTTATATTCATTTTTGAATTTTTCGTTTCTTTCTTCAATCCCCTTTCTTATACCTGCCAAATAAGCAAGAAGAAGTTTACATTCTTCATAGTTCATTTGTGGCACAAGTTCAACTATTTCTCGTTGTTCTGGTGTTAAAGTGCTTTTGTCAAGTAAGTATGGAACTTTATGTCCTACTATGTTATCAATTGTCGTATGATATAAATTTGCTAATATAGTTAATGTTTTTAAATCTGGTTCATTTCTTCCTGCTTCATAATATCCATATGCAACGGCTGATTTGTTTATTTTTTTTGCTACTTCTTCTTGTGTTAGATTGTTTTGTTGTCTTAGTTGTTTTAAATTCATATTCCCTCCTTTTTTTTAAATTAACATTTTGTTTATTATTTTTCAAGATTTTTAATTTTTTTTTAATAAATCTAAGAAAATGTTATATTTTTATTTGACAATATAACAAAACGGTGCTATTATGATATCGAAATCTAACAAATTGTTAGAATTTTTAAAAGGAGGATAGGTATGGAAATTATTGAAGCAACATTAAATCAAGATTTAAAAGTCAGATGTGGTGAAGAATGTTTTTCTTTTGAGTTTCATGACAAAAATTTTGATCAAGTGATTAAGCATTGTAAAAACTGTAAATTTCTAGATGAAGAAAGCGATTTTCCTAATAGGTTTTGTGACAAGAATAATGAAATGATTGATTATTGGTTTTGTACTGGAAAATGTCCGCTGGGGAAATTTGAACTTATTGATAAAAATTTAAACAAAGGTGAGGATTAAAAATGGAAGAATTAGATTTGAAAATGGTAGATGTGGAAAATCAAGAACTTTCACAATACTTACGAAAAATTACTAAGTTGTTTCACAGTCAACAATCAAATTTTGCAGAACTATGTTATGCAGTTTACAAAATAGACTGTTGGTTTGAAGACAATCCAGATGAAGTTTGCAAGTCAAAATGGGATGCTACATACTACAATGAAAAATCATTGTTTAAATCATTAGGATTTTCAAATAAGCAGGTTTGTAGATATTGTAATTGTTATCAAAAATTTATGACATTGGACGACGTCGGCTCAAAAATCAAAGAGCCTTTCGTTTCATTTGCTCCAAGTAAACTTTTTGAGATGTTGCCTGTTTCAACAGATAAGTTGATTGAGTTTATAAACAACGGTCAACTTTCTGCTGAAATGACTGTTAAACAGATTAGAGAGTTTTTCAAAACTGTTGAAGAAAAAGAAGATGTTCCTGATGAAGAAATATCTTCTGAAAATGTTGAAGAAGATTACTTCTTAGTTTTGAAAAACGATACGGCAAGAAAAGACTTTTTATCTAACTACAAGACTTGGGGTTTGTGGTTTGAAGAGCCAAGATTGAAACTTAAATATTTCCGTTGCAAAATAGGTGATAAAGTTCTTGTTGCAATTTCTGGAAAAACAGAAACTGTTTATTATTATGATCAAACAACAACGGTTGTAGATACTCACAAATTTTATTGGATGTCACAAGATGGTGAAATGTTCTTGGATCCAACTTGTGAAACAGCAATATTAAAGTTTATGTCTGCTGTCGAAGATAAAAAAGTTTATTTGTTTGAGAGGTGAGAAAATGGTTATAGATGTTAATTTACAAGATTTGTTTTTAAGTTTAAATATAGACGAAGAAAGAAAAAGGCGAATAAAAGACAAAGAAGAACAGATCAAATATGAATTTTCTCTTTATAGATGTTTTTGTAAATTGTTTGGTTTGAAACCTTGTAGACTTGAAAGTTATATAGTTTTTCAAACTTACTGTGATATCAATCACATAAAACTTCTTTGATTGATACAAGTGCTGGAATAGGTAGACAGTAGGTAAAAGCAAGAAAATTCATTTGATTGAATCCTCCTTTGACCTGTCCAACTGTTTATGCTTTTGTGTTGGACATGCTAGGTGCAAATCCTAGCCTTGTAGCAATATTGCTTAGGTAAAAGTCGACTACTAGAAAAAATAAAAATTAAAAAAAGGAGTAAAGCATGGCATTTTATAGAAGAAGTTATAGAAAAAAGAGCTATGGAAGAAAGAATAAATATTCTAAGACTGAAAGAATGGCATACGAAGCAGGCCGTGTAAGTGTTGGTAGAAAAAATCCAAATAGTAAAATTGCAATAAGCTTTGCTAAAGGCGTTCAATCTGCTCAATCTTATACTAATAGAGTTTCAAATCCAAATCCTAGAAGCATGTTTTAGGAATGAAAAAAACTTCCTTACGGAAGTTTATCAAGAGGCTTAGATCTTAAGTAATACATAACAATTTTTTTGAGCCCATTTTGAAAATTTGATATGTTTTATGTTTTTTGTTTCTTTTAGATGTTTTGCTTCAGTGAAAATATACCCTTGGTCAAAGGCGATGTGTTTAAGTTCCTGAATATCAAAATTTTCTAAACCAACACCATTTGTGACAACATATTCGTTTTCGGGGTCTTTATCAAACATTTGAATTAGATTGTTAATGTATTCTTGTGGTGTTTCCATACATAACCTCCTTAATAATATTAAATCAAAAATAACATTGTGTCAAATAAAGGAAGTAATATGAAAGCAAAATATGAAAGCAAGATATTTTATCCTAATGGAAAAGTAAAGGTTCACCAAGAAAAGTTGGGAACTTCAAGTCGTTTTTGGGATAAACAAGTCAAGTTGTCTGCCAAAGATAAGATAAAAGTAAATTATACGACAAAGTCAATAAAAGGGAAACCTGTTGTTACTTCTGTTCGTTCTGATTTTAAGGATGGCACATATATGACAACAAGTCTTCTTGATACAAAACAACTGAATAAATCTGTAAGACATGGAAATGCATCCATGCACGCAAAGAATAGTTTAAGTTCTTTTAAAAAGAAAATTTAATTAAAAGGTTAAAATGGTAAATTAAAATGATAGTTAATGTTAAAGCAAAAATTGTAACTTGCAGAGTTTATGATAAAAAGGACAAACAGACAAAAGAACCAACAGGAGAAAAAGGTATTTCAATTACTCTTCTTGTTGATGAAGATAAAGATTATGCTCTTTCTGGCAAAGTTATTTCTCCTTATGTTGAACCATCAACATATCGTGGAATCTATGATTTTTCACTTTGTGGAAGATTAGAACCAGTTGTTGTTGAAATGGATATGTCTGTTGGAGCGAATGGTAAAGAATTTTATAAACTTTTTGATTTGGAACGCATTGAAAAGAAAAAATGAGGTGTAAAATGACAAAAGGTCAATTTGCTTTGGTGGTAGTGATTGGACTTATTTTGCTTGTTGCAGTTGTACTTTTGATTGCAGCATCTGTTAAAGGAATGAACATTGTTGAGATGTTTCAATCATGGTTTGAAACAGCAGAAGAAACTCCACCAGAAGAAGTTGTGGAAACTTCGAAAATAGTTTTGAATCTATTGAAAATATAGATCTTGTAAATAAGGCTGTCAATGGATTTTGACGGCCTTATTTTAAAAGGAGTGGTTATGAGATTTTTATTTTTTGTGCTTCTCTGTGTTTTATGTCCCTCTGTTATTACAGGATTTGTTTATCTTGTAAATTGGATTGTAAATTTGATTATTTAAAAGGAGTGAAATTATGAAAAATATTTGGGCTTATGTTTTTGGTTTTCTTATTATAGTAGGTGCAATATTTGGCGCTTATTATATTGGAACACAAAATGTAAAAAATGGTAGTAATAACAATTACTACAATAATATTGTAGATAATACAGATAAGGTTATATCTGTTACACCTGGTGATGATGAACAATATGATGATGCAATAAATTTTAATTTAAAATCTGTTTCAACAAAGTATGGAATTGGTAACGTTGTTACAGAAAATAATAATTATGCCAATTTTACTGGTTTGTTAGATGGATTTTGGTTTACTGAACATGCAATGAGTTCTTTTTTAACAATTGAAAAATATGCGTCTGAAAATGGACAATCGGAATTTTTTTATTTAAAATTGTCTACCAAAATTGGTAGTTTTTCAAATGAATCTTTAAATGAAGTGTATGATGGTAGTGTGGTTTTTGGTTTTGAATTGAAAACTAATGGACAATTAAATTTAAAATATACTTATGCTTCTTATGGAGATCAAGGTTTTGTTGATACAAAAATGAAAATGGGTATGTATGTTCCGGTATCAATTAGAGTCCCATATATATTGGCAGATGATTTAACTTCTGTTTCTGCATTGTTAAGTGAAGATGGTTATGTAAAAGATGCTTTGACATGGCACATTGTTACTTCTAATAGTGAAAAAATTTATTTTAAGGATAGTGTTATTCAATCTATAACAATCATAATGAAAGGTCTTATGTCACAATATAATGGAAAACCATCTTATGTTGATATGACTCGTTTTGATTGGACAAATTTTTTAGTGGTTGACACAGAAGAACCATATGATTATTTATTATCTAATTTGGAATATAGGAATGGTTGTAGTGACGCAACATATAGAGATTTGTTTGTAGGAGTAAATGGTTCTGGTGATTGGTGTTATTGGACTTTGTTTAATCACGATCAATCTATTTATAATATTCCTATTTTAGATATTGTATGCTAGGTGATGCTTATGAATAAGTTTTTGAAATTAGTTTTTGTTTCTCTTCTTTCTGTTGGCTCAATTTGTGGTGTTGTTTTTGGAATAAAATATATACAACAGCAAAAGCAAATTGATAACCTTTATACAGAAGAAGAAGTTGAACAAAAGTATCAGCAATACATAGATCAGATAAGTGAGAAAAATGTTGTTATTGATGAGCTGAATGGTCAATTGACAATTTTGATTACAGAGAATGAACAACATGAAACAACTATATTTAATTTGCAAAGTTCAATATCTGAGAAAGATAGTCAGATTGAAACTTTGACATCAGAAAAAAGAATACTTACAAGTCAAATTGAAACTTTAAATTCTCAAATAACTGAGTTAAATTCTCAGATTGAAACATTGTCTGAAGATAAAGAAAATAACTTGGCACAAATTGAAGAATTGCAATCAGAAAAGAGTGCTTTAGAAACTCAAGTTTCAACTTTGACTGCTTCAGTTAATGAAAAAGAACAAACTATTCAAACACTTGCTGCAGATAAAATAGAGTTGGAAGAAGAGATATCAGCATTGACTGCAACAATCTCTGAGAATGAAACAACAATAAGTGGTTTAAATTCTCAGATTTTAACCTTGCAAAATGAAATTACAAGACTTGAGGGACTTTTGGAAGGTTATGAAGATATAAAAAATGGGACTTTTGAACTTGATTTTTATGTTGATGAAACTTTATTTGCAACAAAAGTTGTAAGTAAAAACAATACTTTAGAAGAATTTGATAATCCAACTAAAGAATTTCACAAGTTCATAGGTTGGTCAATTAATAAAATTGATGTTGTTGACATTTTTAATATGTCAATTACAGAAGATATGACTCTATATGCTATTTTTGAAGAAACTTATGAATGGGTTGACATTTCTTATTCTGAGTCAATGGGAGAAAAATTTTTGGGTTTTGATAAGACATACTTTACTGATTGTAATGACATTATTCAATCTGCCGCTAAGATTGAGATAAAGGGTTCTCTTGGACCTGTAGATGAACCTATTGAATTTATTTTTGATGGCTCTTATTTGAGACTTGATGGTAGTACATATTATATTAGTCTCCAGGATGATGGTATTTATGTAGGTTCAAATCCTTCTAATGCTTGGGCTTATCTTTGCTTTACATCTGCTAAATGTTATGTTCCAAAAGTTGAGGTGTGAAATGAATGAATTTGAAATTTATTATTTTAAGGCGCTTAGCGCACTTGAAAAAGTCAAAAGTCAAAGAAGTTTTAAAGAAAGAACTATTTTTGATTTCAAGGGTAAGAGAATGCGTCGTAAACTTGAAAAAGGATATATTGCAGGTGTAAATTCCGCAATTCGAGTTCTTAAAAAAGTGAAAAAGGAAGTTGATGTTATAAATGCAAAAGAAGAAATGGAACATCAAGAAAGAGCCTTTATTCAATAAGTTTGTTGACATTGTCGGGCCACAGGGAGTTGGAAAAACTTCCTGTGCAACGACAGTGTTTTTGTTAGATTATAAATATCATCGAAAATTAAGAACAAAAATTGCAAATGTTTTTATATCCGAAATCAATCAAAATCGAGTGCATAAAATTCCCTTAATTAAAACACATCTTTATTTTTCAAATGTAGATATTTTGCTTGATAAGAAGAGAGATATTCATACTCACTTGGTTCATTTGGAAGATTTGTCAATTCCAGATAAAGAAAAACTGAATTATTTTCCAAAAGGTTCAATATTCTTTATCCAGGAGGCAGACAGTGAGGCAGATAGTCGAGATTGGCGTAATCTTGCTCGTGGCCTTATTGAATTTGCCAAACGATTTAGGCACATGAATTATACAATTATTTGTGATATGCAGTTAAAAGGCAATTTTGATAAGAAACTTCGTGACTTGTTTACAAACATTTGGTTTGTTTATAATTCAGGAACTAAACGAAAGTTTATTTTTTGGAAAAAACAGAAGTGGCATTTTTATGATTTGCAAAATCAATTAAATGACTTTGTAAAAGAACTTGCTTCTATAGGTGTTAATATCAAACTTGATATTATTCAAAAAAGAGAACTCGTATTTACTCCGGAAGTGTTTAATAGATACGATTCGTTCTCTAGTTCGCCATATTTTCTAAAAGACCTTGTTGCGTATAAATTTAAAGAGCATACGAAAATGGATTATAGCGAGAAGGCGATTGATGATTTTATAAAATCCAATCCGCTATCTCGCTAGGCTTTCACATTTTTTATGCAGTAGTAATCGTTTTGTGGTAATGTGGGCAAACTGACTTGCTTTCTTGTCGGTGCTGTCCACATTTCCAGCAACTGTGGTAAAGTGGAAAAGTCGTTTTGCTGGCTTGCTTGACGCTTTCCACTTTTCCATGGTTGCCTTGCAAAACAAAAAGTGTGGGAAACTCTTTGAGTTTTCCATGCTTCCTTAGAAATCATGCAATGCCCGGCTCTCAACCTTTCGGTTGAGCCGGCATGCATGAATGTGTTGCCATTTACTAGATAATGGCAACACATATAAAGAATTTAAAAATTGAAAATATAAATAAAAGGAGGGTTTATGTATGAAAATAAAGAAGATTTGACACTTCTTGAAAATGTAATTACTCCTTTTGATAGTAATGAAGAGAAATTTTTAAAATTACATTCTCGATTTGCTCAATATGAATATTCACAAAATCGAAAACTTGAATGTGAGAAATGTATTCGTCATTGTTTGTTTAAACATTGTTCTAATTTTTCAAATTGTCCTTATGCTTTAGAGTGGTATAAAAAGAATACAGCGAATACTGTAATAAATAAGTTTGAAGATTTTACGGAACTTTGTTTTTATAAGTCAAATTTTCGTGTTAATAAAGGTCAGGTTGTTTCAGATGATGTTGATAGAAGTCGTAAATGGATCAGAAATGAAAATGGTTCTCTTTCTCCAAAAAATGACTCTGTTAAGATAGAAAATTTGTTGAATTGTTTAACTAATTCTCGGAAACGTGCTTTAGATAATTTGTTTGGTTATGTTCTTTGTAATAAATGGGATTATTTTGTTACTGTTACTTTTAAACATGGAAAGAATAAGAAACTTTCTGATGAAGTTGTAAAGTATCAGTGGCAAAAATTCAGACAACAGTTGCAATATAAATATTCTGATATCAAAATTTTGCTTGTTCCAGAAGACACTCCTACAGGTAATCATGGTATGCACTTTCATGGTTTTATCGGTAATGCTGATATAAGTGAATATCTTTGCCCTGCTCGAAATAATGATAAGCAATCAGAGAATTATGGTGATTTCCTTTATACAAAATTTGGTGATCCAATTTTTAATTTTATGAAAAAATTAACAAACGTCGGTTTTACGACCGTTGTTAAATTAAAAGATAATAATAGATTAAAACTTGTTAATTATATGACTAAATATTTGCATAAAGATTCTAGCAATTTTGATTACAATGAAAATACTTATTTGCATACATATAATCTTAATTTTAAAGATAAAGAATTGGCAAACTTCTCTGAAGAAGAGAAGAAAGAACTTGTAAATAGTTTATTTGCTGTTCCTTACAAAGAAACGGAAAGAATGGTTGTTTATAGAATTTTTAAAAATATATAAAAAAGACTAGGAAATCCTAGCCTTTTTTTTAATACAAAATCTTCAAAATATTGGTGTCAAAATTGGTGTCAAATTATAATTTTCTTTGTTTGTAAAATTGCTATATTTGTGTTATTATGTGTTGTGTAGTGATTTTAATGTTTGGTGGTGATAGGTGGGATCGAACCACCGACCTTACGGGTATGAACCGTACGCTCTAGCCAGCTGAGCTATATCACCATATCTTTGTTGTTAAAACACGCTTATTATACACAACCATACTTTTTTTGTCAATTAAAAACATAAAAAATTTTGGGTTGATGGTTAATTAGTTGCCTTTAAAAGTGAAAAAGTTATATAATTTATCCATAAAGGAGAAAATTTTATGATTGAAGAACAGATTAAAAAAGCAAATATTGAAGCTATGAAAAATAAGGATACTGTGGCAAGAGCATTCTATAGTGTTCTTATGAACAAAATCTTGCTTGAAAAGATTGCAAAAGGAGACAGAGAAAAGCCACTTGCAGATGCTGACGTTTCAAACATCATTCAAAAAGTTATTAAAGAACTTAATGAAGAAAAAGAAAACTATGCTAAAGTTGGCAACACACAAGAAGCGCAGTCAATTGAAAGACAAATTGAAATTGCTTCAGGATATTTGCCAAAAATGTTGACAAAAGAAGAAATTAAAGAAATTATCTTGAAACTTGACGACAAGACTATTCCAACAGTTATGAAACATTTTAAGGCAAACTATAATGGAAAGGTTGATATGCGTCTTGTTCAAGAAGTTTTAAAGGAACTTGCATGAAAGTATTTGCGATAAGTGATTTGCACCTTTCAATTAACAATCCAAAACCAATGGATATTTTTGGGCCAACTTGGGAAGGATATCTGGACAAGATATTTTCAGATTGGAGATCAAAAGTTGGTGAAGAGGATTTGGTTTTGCTTGCCGGTGACTTTTCTTGGGCGATGAAGTTGGAAGAGACAAAACCAGATTTTGAACTGTTAAAAAATTTGCCTGGTAAGAAGATTATCATTCGAGGCAATCATGATTATTGGTGGAAAAGCATTTCTGCGGTTAGAAATTGTTTGCCTGATAATTTTTATGCAATTCAGAATGATGCCCTAAAGTTTGGGAAGTATATCATTTGTGGAACTAGACTTTGGAACATTCCAGATGTGAACAAACCCTTGAGTGCAGAAGATGAGAAAATTTATAACAGAGAATTAATACGTTTGGAAATGACTTTGCAAAATGCTCAGAAATTGAAAACTTCTGATGAAGACAAAATCATTTGTATGTTGCACTATCCACCTTATACATACAAAGAAGAAGATAATGCGGTGACTGAACTGATTGAAAAATATGGGGTGAGCAAAGTGGTTTATGGACACATTCATGCTGTTTGCAAGCAAAACTTGGTTTTGAATAAAAACGGCGTTGAATATTTTTTGACATCTTGTGACATCGTTGGAAATAAGTTGATTGAGATTGAATAAACAACAAAAAATAGATACGAACATATGGTATTGTGAAATTTTATTGACATTTGGGGTAATAATATTGTAAAATGAAACGACTTGGAGAGCATACATGAAAAAATTTAGTAAAATATTGTGCTGTGTTTTGGGACTAGGCTTTTTGCTCGGTGGTTGTGCCACAGTTGGAAGCATCAAAAACAGTAGTGAAGAATTGATTTATAATGGTAATTCCGCAGTTATGGTTGACGGATATCTTTATTATGGGAATGCTATTTCTGACATAAGTGCTTTTTCATCGGATAGTGACTATAAAAAAGCTGCAAAAATAGGTTACCTTGCAAGACTTAACACAAATATTGACCTTGAAGCTAAAAGCAAAAACTTTTCTCCAAAAAACGTTGAAAAGGTTGCCAGTGAAGTGACAGGATACACAGATGATTTTATGTTTGTGCTTGGAAACTATATCTATTATGCAACTCCTAACCGTCAAAAAGCTTTAGACTCAGATGGAAATGCAAGCAATTATTATAATTATACGACTTTATACAGAAGTAAGTTGAATGGTGACGGAAAATCAAAAATCTACACAACAAATGGTGAAGTTACTCAAATTGAAGTATTGAAATATAATGGCAATTATTACATCGTAATGCTTGCTGGAACAGATTTAATCAAAATTCAAATTGGAAACAGAGTTTCTGCAAGTGTTGTTGCTGAAGATGTTACAAGTGTTGCAATTCCAAAAACATATCAAAAAGATAAAGTTGGCAGCAGTTTAGATTGGAATGGTTACATTTTCTACACAACCACAAGAACAGATGAAGACAACGCTGATATTTCAGGAACTGATGTTCAAAGAGTTTTAGTTTCTGGTGGTGACGCTGAAGTTGTTTTCCATGAACAAGGAACTGATGTTACATTCATTGGTAGAGAAAAAGATGTTTTGTTCTACACAATGACAGGACATGAAACAGAAATCTTTATGTCAGATATTACCGGTGATAGCTCTAGGAATGCTTTTAGAAACAACAGAAAAACATTCTTTTCAGCTTCATCAATTTCAGACATTACATTGATTTCAACTGGTAATGTGGACTATGGTTATGTTTTCTTGAATTCAGCAGGAGCTTTAATGTATAAAGATGTGAGAAACAATAGGTCTGGAGCAATCACTTTGCAAAGTGCCGGAGAACCTATTTCTAGTTACAAAGTTTTGTTTGTTTCTGGCAGAACAATCTATTTGTCAACAACAACATCAATTTACAAGGCAGATATTTCTTCAGTGTTTAACGGAGGAGGTGCCACAATTGCTTGCGATACAATAGTTACAATGACAGCAATTTATGATGGAAATTTGTATGCATATGATGGAACTTACATCTATTTCTATGCACAACTTGAAGAATTGGAAGAAGATGAGAAAGATCCTGAGGAGTCTGACGAAGAGGAAGAAGAGGTTGACGAACATTATTATCTTTACAGAACAAAAGCAAACAAAAATTCAGAAGCAGATGCTGCAAATCCTTATGAATTGTTGGGAAAAACTCAAATTGAATCAAGACATACAAAATAAGACTGAAATTAATCAGTCTTTTTTGTTTTGAGGATGTCTATAATAGTTACCCAAATTTTTTGTTTGTCTACCATGTAGAAAAATTTGGAGTTCTTTGTTTTTCCAATTATTGCCTTCGCCAAGGGTGAAATGGAAGAAATTTCTCCCTTGCTATGGTCGGCATCAGATTTATATTCGACTTTTGTTGTTCTTCTTGAGTTTTGGTCGTGATTTCCAAGCCAAGTTGGTGAATAAATGGGGACCGCTTGTTTAATAGTGATTTCAATAGGCTCATTATCTTCATCAAATAATAATTTACATCGGTCACCTATTTCTACAATGCACAGATTAATTTTGATGTCATTTGTTGACGAACTTTCTTTAAAAGAATTGCTTGTGTTGTTTTGTTTTTGACTTATCAGTTTCAATTTTTCATAATATTCGTCGTAAGTCATATTGAATTTTTTTAATCGCTCATTGACTAGGTTTATGTATTTTTGATATTGATTGTTTTCGGCACGAAAATCTCGTTTGATTGTTGATATGTTTTTAATGATAATATATGAAATTTCAAGAGCCTCTAAATGTTGACAAACCACATCAATAGAGTCAACTGGGAAACCAACTTTTATGTTGTGATTTTTAAAATATGGCTTATAGCGAAAGATGTACGAAAGAATTAATGCATTGTAGTTATATGCATTAAAAAATGCACCTTCTTGGTATATTTTTAAATGATTTAACTGAGTATCCATTTATCACATTATACCGCGGGGGGGGGTTGTCAACTGCAATATTTGATAAATAAAGATTTTTCTATGAAAAAACATCAATTTTAACTTTTATCTTTTTTTAATGTTCATTTTCTTTGAATTTCCATTACTTTTTTTGAAAATTTGATGATTTCGACAACTTTGTATTTTTGACGACAGAATTGTCAATTTTTTTATTTAGGGATAACAAATTTTTGTGTTATCTTTATTTTGTTTTGAAAAGAACAGAGAGAATTTAATGAAAATAAAGGAGATTGTTATGGAAACAATAAAGGAAAACAAAACACCAAAAATTTACATTGCAGACAACACGGAAGATAATTCAATAGTTGATTACTTTAAGAGAAGTGAAAATTTTGAGTTTGTTGGGGCAAGCAGTGATGGAGCAAAAGTGGTCGACGATGTTTTGAGTCTAAAGCCAGATGTGCTTGTTTTGGAAGTTATGCTTTCAAACTTGGACGGGTTTGCCGTTTTGGACAAAATCAAAGTTTTGAAAGATAAGATGCCTAAAGTGTTTTTTGTTTCAAACCTTTCTCACAGTGGATTTGTGACAAAAGCTATTCAATCGGGGGCAAGTTATTTCATGATTAAACCTGTCACACCAGAAAATCTGGAGAGCAGAATCAACGAAGTTTTGAACAATGGTCGTTCTCAAAGTGAAAACAAGCAATTGGACGAGAAGATTTCAAACATTTTCATAAGCATAGGCATACCAGCACATATCAAGGGATATCAATTTCTTAGAGAGGCGGTTAAACTTGCAGTTGAAGAGCCGGAAATCATTGGTTCAATCACGAAAAAACTCTATCCAACCATCGCTGAAAGATTTGAAACAAGTTCAAGTAAGGTTGAAAGAGGAATGCGTCATGCAATTGAAGTTGCTTGGAATAGGGGCAAAATTGAAAATATTAACAATATTTTTGGTTTAAAGATATATAATAGAAATGAGAAACCAACAAATGGAGAACTCATTGCTTTGATTGCTGACAAAATGATTATGGACGGCTAAAAATTGCACCTTTTTAGTCAATTTTGCACTAAATTTGTCAAAAAATTTTGCTTTGGGTATTGAATTAAGATTTTTGTTGTGTTATAATGTGACTAACTTAGGAGGTTATTATGTCTAGAACGCTCTCAAAAATTTTAATTATTTGTGCGATGGTCGTTTTATTCCCACTTATGATTGTCGGTACAGCATTCGCTGCTTATTATTCAATTGATGCCGCAGTTGCTGTTGCAGTTTATACAGACAAAACTTCTGCTTCAAATGAAGCTTATGCTCAGGTTGTTTATGAGAACAAAGCACAATCCGAATTTGAAATCACCAATAGCCACTTGCAAAACATTGACCTTAAGGCTGTTTCAAATGGTTATGATTTTAAAGGTTGGTTTGTTGGTGATGTTGAAGCATACACAATTGCAAGCTCTTCCGGAGATGTTGCATTCATGTCAACTGATCCAGAAATCAATGTCAAAATGACAGATTACGAAAAACTTTTGGCTGTTTTTGAAATTAAAGATTACAGTGTAAGATACAGTTACAAAGCTCAGCCAACTGATGGAAGCACAGTTAACACAACTCCTGAAACCGATGATGGTGATGCAACATTAAGAACTTATTATTTTGGCGACACTCTTCCTACATTGACCTATGAAGGTGGAGAATATAGATTCTTGGGTTGGCAAATTGTTGGAGATGAAACAGAAACAATCTATACAACAGCAAGTTTCAACTTCAATGAAGACATCACTTTGACAGCAGTTTGGCAAGAACAAAACAAAATTACTGTGACATATCATGGTTTGACTGAAGATGTTGTTCTTAAAACTGCAGAAATCTATGAAAATCAATATTATGAACTTGATGATGTAATAACAGTTATGGAAGCAAATTCTGAAAAAGTTTCTGTAGTTGACGGATATAACTATTCATGGCAAGATAGCAATGGAAACATCATCACAGAAATTAGTGGTCAAACAACAAATCTTGATGTTTATTTGAGAGAAGATGTAATCTCTTACACAATCAATGTTGATACAAACGGAGCAAAATTCAACGGACAAGAAAATCTCTCAGAGAGTTTCACCGTTCGTGATATCACTGCACTCAGCACCTGGACAGATGAAGAAAAATGGTCAACAGACTATTCATTCCATAAAGTTACAGGACTTAAATTTGGTGATGAAACTTATGATCTTTCTTCTGAAAATGCGATAACAAACCTTACAAATGCAATTGTCGCAGAAAACCCAAGAGGATCTGAAGAAGATATCAATGTTGAAGCAATCATCACAAAATACTTTACAACATTCACAGTAAGTGATTCAATCACATGCAAGACAAATATTGACAGCATTGAAGAAGATGTTTACAAATATGACGATTTACCTTCTGCCGGTGTAGGTGGCACACCTTGGAAAGTTGTTATTAAAGAAGGCGATTCTTCAATTACAATTGGGAAACTTTTGAACTTGACAACTGATAGTGGAGTTTCAAAAATCTATGCATATGATGAAGAAACTGATGATGGCATTGAAGTTTCTCTTAAGAGTGTTATCATAAATGTAAATGGTGAAAACCAAACATATATAGTTACAATTGACATGACATTGAATGATTTGATTGAAGATATTTTGGAACGCAATCCTGAAATCGAATTGGGAGAAACATTCACAATTACTTCTTTGAAAGCATTGTTTTCATAAAATTTAAAAATTTATAAAATTTTATTGAAAATAAGTTGACACCGCTTCTCTAAGTATGATAAACTTAGAGAGCGTTTGGGAGTTTAGCTCAGCTGGGAGAGCATCTGCCTTACAAGCAGAGGGTCATAGGTTCGAGCCCTATAACTCCCACCAATAGAATTGGATATAGCGATGGCTATATCCTTTTTTTATTTTATGTTAAATAATAATTGTAGCGTAGTTTGATGATTGTTGTTGGTGTTTGTGTTTTAAAAGTTATGTCGTAAAACGATGTCAATCTATTTTGATAAAAGAAGTTTTGTGATATAATTTATTTAAGGGGTGAAAAATGACACTAAAAATTCAAGGTGAAAGCGAAGATTATAGGTATGTTACAAAAGATGAATCAAGAGATTTTCACAAGCAAAGAAGGGCATTCGTAATATATCAGGGAGAGGTTCTTTTTATTGAAAAAGGTAGTGATATGTCACACTGGGAATTTTGTCAGAAAAATTTTCCGGCAATGACAAGAGAAGAGTTTAACCAAATTATTAGGGGATATTACTTAGACGGGAACTTGGTTTTTTATAAAGATAATTTTTGTTATGATGATAAAGTAATTGAAGTTGCTCTAGAACATATTCCTGAGATAAAAAAGAACTTGGGGCTCTGCAGTGTAAAAATAAATTTTGGACTTGTAATTGGAAAACCTGGCGAAAATTGGCCGATAGATTTATATTATGGGCAATCTTTGGCAAGCGGGGAGATTGTCAAAAATAACATGGAAAAACAACAAAAATTTGAGCGTTGATCGCCATAGAAAATGTCGAAATTTGTTTGATTTTAGTGTATGGTTGTGATATATTTATCTTTGTAATTTTGAGGAGAAAAATGAAGAAATCTGTCATAACCATCACGTCTATTGTGATTGCAGTTGTTGTTGCATTGATAATATTTTTTGCGATACCAAAAACTGGCGCAACAAATTTAGTTATCAATGTCAATGATATCAGTTTAAAATTAGATGAAAAAAGCAAAGTCAATTACTCTTCTTCTATCAGTGATGCCATCATCACAATGGTTGTTGAAGATGACGATATTGCACAGCTGACTATCAGTTCGGATGGATTCTATATCACTGGGAGTAAAGTCGGAAACACATATTTGACGCTTACGGGCAGGTATGGAAACCAAGTAATTGAAAAGGTTGCAAAAGTTTCTGTTTCAAAAACATCAAGTTCTGATGAAAACAATTCTTCAGAAGATGAAAATAGTAAACCAACCGACGATGAGGATAACAAAGAAGATGAAAATGAATTGATTATCAGTTTCAGCAATTTGAACAGGTGCGAGATTGAAGGAAATAACATATTTTTGACCGAAAACAAATTGGCAATATTTTCAGTTGATGCGAATGTCAATATTGAAAGCGGGACGAATATCTATTCAAATAGTGAGGATTTGACTATCAACTATTTGCAAGATATTGGAGATAATACTTACAGCATAAAAGCCACAAGTGCTGGAGAATATGACCTTTGCATTGAGATTAACGGAATTGAAAGTTGGTTCAATGTTGTTGTTTCAGAATAATTGGTAAAAGTGAAGAGTGACCAATGAGGGTCACTTTTTTTTGAAGAGAAAGGTGGGGGGGGGAGTGAACACGAGGGACAGTTGTGGAGAGAGTGAGAAGAAAAAGATAAAAAAAGTTAGAAAAAATGAAAAAAGTTTTGAAAAAGTGTTGACAAAAGAAGAGAAGATAGTGTAAAATACCCATGTTGACACTGCAAAAGCAGTAGTCGACGAGAACTTTGACAATTAAATAGTTGATCGAACAAACAACAAACTTTACGAAAGTATATTTTGAACAAGTCAATGTTAGTTATCGAGTTCAGGAAAAAACAAAAAAGCACAAGTGTATATGTGCGACTAAGATTAACCTAAACCACGAAAGTGGAGAAATAGTTTAACATTAGAGTTTGATCCTGGCTCAGGACGAACGCTGGCGGCGTGCTTCAAACATGCAAGTCGAACGGAGTTTGAGGGAGCTTGCTCCCGAGAACTTAGTGGCGGACGGGTGAGTAACGCGTGAGCAATCTGGCTATCACAGGGGGATAACAGTTGGAAACGACTGCTAATACCGCATATGACCACAGACCGGCATCGGTCAGGGGTGAAAGGAGAGATCCAGTGATAGATGGGCTTGCGTCTCATTAGCTAGTTGGTGAAGGTAACGGCCCACCAAGGCGACGATGAGTAGCCGATCTGAGAGGATGACCGGCCACACTGGTATTGAGAACGGACCAGACTCCTACGGGAGGCAGCAGTTAGGAATATTGGGCAATGGAGGAAACTCTGACCCAGCAACGCCGCGTGAAGGAAGAAGGTTTTCGGATTGTAAACTTCTGATCTAGGGGAAGAAGGAAGTGACGGTACCCTAGGAGAAAGCCACGGCTAACTACGTGCCAGCAGCCGCGGTAATACGTAGGTGGCGAGC
>CAJJUK010000001.1 GCA_905195085.1 uncultured Christensenella sp. | reverse complement strand
GCCGCTGGATCACCTCCTTTTAAAGAGAGATGTCGATGAGGGTGAGGAATCACCCAAAAAGTGAACGAGATAACGATTGTTCGAGAAACTATTTAATTAATACGAAAGAGAGAGTAGTCTTCCTACTCTCTTTTTTTCGTCTCTTTGTGCTTTTATTTTTTGATTATTTATATAAATGGCAGACTATTTATAATCTATATTATGCCATGTATCGACTTTGAAAATCCTGTCTTTTTAATTCAGTGGTATTTGATAGAGAAGGTTGTTGATAAATTCAATAATCTTCTTAAAGAATGAAAATTTTAAAATTTTTTTTAAAAGTGTTGACAAGACACTTTTTTTGTTATATATTAATTATGAAATTACGTAATTACGTAAAATTGAAATATGAAAGGAGGGAAATATGGAAAAAGAGATACTAGAAAAATTAACAGCAATTGAATCAAGACTTGATAAACTTGAAAACAAACGTAAAGGACCTGATGTTAATTCTGTTAATGTTGGAACAATGTCATATTGTGGGAAGTATGAGTCTCCAGATGGCGAAATTGGTGCAAACTTCAGTGGAGATGTTGCGATTTCTCGAATTTTGAAAATCAGTTCCAAGAAAATTGCTCAAGTGGTTGATGCTTTTTCAAGCGAGGATAGACTTGATATTGTGAAACTGCTCTTGAAAAAACCTTTGACAGCCAAGGATATTATGGAAATCTTGAATTTTCCAACGACAGGAAAGGTGTATCATCATCTTTCATTTTTGGAAAAATTGGGAATTATTAAAAAGGACAATGAAAAATATTCCATTTTTGGAAAATATATTTCTTGCGTTTTGTTTATGATTCTTGGGGCTTCACAAATTATTGAGGAGGGTGAATAATATGAAAGATATAAAAGTTGTTGTTGATAAGAGAACGGAACTTATGGATGTGCTTCTCTACATTTCTAACTATAGGAAAGAATATCCAAATTTGATGTTGTTTAACAGAGATATTAATTATGTGAATGATGTTTATAACAAGTTCTCAAAATTTTCTGATACTCAAACTGTTAAACTTTTGAATGAAATCATTGAAAAATACAATTTTTGCTATGATGCACCTTATTCACTTGCAATGCAGTTGAATGATGATTTCAAAATGGGTGAGTTGTTGCCATATCCTTTTGCTAGAAGATTGGGCTCAGATTCAATTGTTGTTGATTTTATGAAGTCAATTAAGGAGTTTGTTGAGATTATTGGTTTTGAGCAATTTTACATGGAACACAGTGACTTGTATCAAAGATTTATTGATAAGGCAAAACAAGCCATTGATTTTAAGTTGCTTTCTAAGTTTGAAGAATTTTATAAGATCGACACTGATGTTGACTACATCATTAATTTGTTGCCTTTATGTGGCAGAGATGGCAGGGGTGCTTTTTATGATTATAGAAAAGATGGTGAATTTGTTATTAATTTTTCAAATGATTTGAAAGGAGAATTTGATGTTTTGGTCAATTATCCATTGACACCAAGAATTTTCCATATTTTTACTTTGTGTTATCTTAGAAGAATTGTTGATGAAGGTAATATTGAAGTTCACGCAACAGAAGAATTTGATAAAATTTTAAAAACTAAATATACTGCTGGCACAAATTTGCAGTATATTTGCGAAGAAATTGCAGTGGTGTTGAGAGCAATATTTAAAGCAAAATATCAGGGCTATGATGTTCAAGATGCTTTGAATGAAATTAAATCTCAAAATAGGGAAAGAATCAATAAAATATATGACATTTTGAAAGTATGGCAAAAATCAAATGATTGCTTGGAAACATATTTGCAACAAATTTTTGATTTGTTCTGATAAGGAGGGTTTATGAAGTTTGATTTTGAGAAAGAAAAACAAAAACTTGTAAAAAAATTGGAAAGAGCATTTCAAAGAAACAATTTGAAGAAAAAGATAAAAATTGAAGAGAAACTTAATTGTTTGTTTGCAAAACAAGCCAAAATTTTGGGTTTTGAAAGACATACTTATAAAATTAGTTACATTTATAATAAGAATGGTGTAGGGGAAAGAGTTGAAGTTGGAGACATTACAGAGGTAAAACTTATTCCTTGGGAAATGGTTAAAGAAATTTACCATGCAAAGGAAATGGAAGAGAAAGGCTCTAAAGCCATATCACATGAGCAATCTAATGAAGATCAGTTTGTTCATCAAACTGAAGAAAGAACAAAAGTTTGATTTGCGAGTGTTGTGATATTATCGTGAAACAAAAAAGACTGGAAGTGTTCCGGTCTTTTTTTATATGTCTGTTTTTAATATTTTCATTATTTTGCTATATGGTGTGTTGACCGCTTTGTGTTTGTCAATTATGTATTGAATCAGGTGGGCAATAAGTATGACAATATTGACTCCACCAATGCCAACAACAAACATAATGAATGTGTAGAATGCTTGGCTTGTGTTGATGCGCAATGCCTCCATGAATGGTATGCTGCTGTGGAGCAGATTGCAGAAGTTTGTGTCAAGAGCATGGGCGACTGGGACTGCAATTGCTCCATACAAGAGTATGCCGAGTGTTGCATATAAAAAGTCCACTTTTTGGGGTTTATACAGTTTTGAACCAACAAAAATAAAGAAGAACAAGATGACCAAATGATGATAGAACCATGTGTGGAATGTGCCAAATGATTGAAAGATGTTGGCAGAAGAGTTTCCGATGACTGAGCCTGGGTTGAAATAAAACAAAACAATGAAATATGTTGAGCATACGAGTGACATTACCTTTCCAAAATCTCCAACTCTTCCTTTGAAGAAACTTGCCAGAGGGAAAAAGTATAGAAATAAACTGCAAAAATGCAAAGGAATTGCCCAATAGGAATATCCGCTTTGTATGTTGATGACTTGCTTGGCAACTTCAAGAATTAGCATTGTTGCTGAAATTATCATCAAAGGGATTTTTCTGATTGTTTCGTTTTGTTTGCGAGTGAGAAAGCAGGTTATTATTGAAATCACAACAATAATTGCAAGGGCTATTGGCAAAACTAGTTTTTCTTCTTTTGTCCAAGTAAACATTTTTTCTCCGTTTATATGAGTTTAGCATAGGTTTTGAAATATTGCAAACGGTTTAATGTTCTTTGTTTAACAAATCTTTCCCAAGTTCTTCTGCGTGAGAGATTTGTTTTTGATGTTCGTCGTCAATTCTGTTTGTTCCATGTGTTTTTGAATTCTTAAAGTGTAAGCAAAAATGTCCTGTTAGGTCGGTGTTGTTTTCGGTGTATCCGTGTGGGTAGCCTGCAAGACTTGCTGGGAGAAAGGCATTTTCATTGAGTTGGACAAGAACTGGGCGTCTTGTCCAACTCCAACCATTATGATAGATTTCTCTCATTGCTTCCAGGTCTTCCTGATTTTTAGGTTCGACATCGGCATGATTTTTTCCGCCTATTCTTATGACTTGGAACGACTCTTCAGTTTCTATGTCAATGATTTCAAATTCTCTGTTGATTGGAAGAAGAAGGTCAATTTCGTTTGACCATTGCAAATCCAATATGGTGGCATTTTGCGTTGAAGATGACTGCATTTCAATTTCGTTGTAGTTGTTTATGTCGTAGGCATTCTTTTCGGTGATATTGTTGTAATTTGAGAAAATTGGATAAGGGAGCAGACAAGAAAATATGGCGGTTACCAACAAAAAAATCATAATGTAAATTAAGGTCGTCTGTTTCATGATTTTAGTTTGTTTAATATTCAGCTTTTAATTCTTTTTCTGACATGAAAAGGTTTTGAAATTAATATAATTTAACATGTCCAAAGTTTTTGTCGTTGTGTTCTTGATTTTTGGAACTGTTGTGGGGTCTGGTTTTTCGAGTGGAAAAGAAATTATGGTCTTTTTCAGTCGCTTTGGAGTGTTGTCTTATCTCTACATCATTTTGGCAGGATTTTTGTTTTTCTTATTGTTTTATTTTTTTCTTTCGCATGGAAAGAAGATTGCAAAATTTTTGGAAAAGTCAAAACTCTTGAACTTTGTGATTGCTTTCATATCTTTGATTTTTTGTGCATCGATGTTTGCTGGAATCAAAAGCCTTTTTGAGTATTTCCCAACATGGCTCTATGTCCTTTCTGTTGTTTTGCTTGTGCTGGGGTGTGTTGTGATAACTTTGAAAGGAATAAAAGGATTTGAGCGTCTTAATTTGATTTTGATGCCAGCAACTTCCATTGTCTTTTTGATTGTTCTTTTCTATGCACTTTCCATTTCTTCCAATTTTTCCATTTCAACCAATTCGTGGGCGGGATTTTTGTATAGTCCTCTTTATGTCGCTTTGAACACTTCCATGAGCGGGCTTGTGATTGCAAAAGTTGGCGAAGGGTTATCAAAAAAACAGACCTTTTTTGCAAGTCTGTTTTCTGTGCTTCTTTTGTTGGTCTTTTTGCTTCTTGGCAATTTTGTTTTGCTGAGAAACAGCGAAAGTTACATCAGCGAAATGCCTTTTCTCTATCTTATGAGAGACAACTCTTCTATGTTTGTGCTCGCGTATATTGTTGTGCTTGTGGGTTGTTTTACGACTCTGATTTCACAATGTTTGACATTGAAATCTTTTTTTGAAAACTTCGTCAAAAATCAATTTTGTGTGTCATTGGTGTCAGTGTTGATTCCGTTTTTCATAAGTGCACTTGGATTTTCTCAAATCATTTCTTTCCTTTATCCAATTTGCAGTGTGCTGGGGATTTTTGTCTTAATTTGTGTGATTTTTTCGGAAATTTCAAAGAGCAGTGGAAATGAATTGACTAGCGGAAAAAATCATTTTTGGTGAGAGTATCTCTTTTCTAATAGACTGACTAGGAAATACATTCCGTAGGCGAGTATACACAAAATTGTCGTTGCTGCCATGACTAGGTCGATCTTGAAGATTTGTCCGCCATAGACAATGAGATAACCAAGTCCAGCCTTGCTTGTCAGATATTCTCCCATGATGCTTCCAACCCAACTCATGCCGACATTTATCTTGAGAACGGAAATAAATTCTGGCATGGAACTTGGCAAAATCAATTTAAACAAAATCTGAAATTTGTTTGCGTGCATAGATTTGAGAAGCAAAATTTTTCCTTCTTCCACTGAAAGAAAGGCGGACAGCATACTCATTGTAGTTATCACGATGCAGATGAGAACGCACATCAAGATGATGGCTTTTGTTCCGGAACCGACCCAGAGAATTATGACTGGGCCAAGTGCGATTTTTGGAAGAGAGTTGAGGACGACGATGTATGGTTCGAAAATTTTTCGGACTTTTTCATTCCACCACAAAAGCACAGCAATGAGATAGCCTAAAACGGTGGCGATGGCAAAGCCGATGAGAGTTTCATAAAGAGTTATCCAACTGTGAGTTAATAGGGTTCCATTTTGTGCGAGCGTGCCAATTTGTGCAATTATTCGTGAAGGAGAACTGACAAAAAACGGATCCAAAATGTTGTAATAGGTCAAAAGTTCCCATAGTCCTAAAAAGGCAACCAGAACAAATATTCTGAAAAATATGATGATGAATTTGTCTCTCTTTAGTCGTTTGACATATGCCTTGTGTGACTTTGAAAAATTAATTTGTTTCTTCTGTTTTTTCATTTGTAAGTTCACTCCATATTTTGTCAAAGAGTCCAGCGAAGGTTGGGTCTTCTCGTTTCTTTAGTGGTGTTTTGCCTTGCAAATCAAGCAAGATTGTGTCCTTTACATGAGCAGGACGAGAGGACAAAACAATGATTTTGTCTGACATAGAAATTGCCTCAGAGATGTCATGTGTGACAAGCAAAGCGGTTTTCTTTTCGCTTTTTATGATTTCATAGACATCATCGCAAACAGACAGTCTTGTTTGAAAATCAAGAGCAGAAAATGGCTCGTCAAGAAGCAGCAGTTTTGGTTCAAGTGCAAGAGTGCGAATAAGTGCAACTCTCTGTCTCATACCACCACTGAGTGAGCGAGGTTTTTGATTTCTGAAGTTGTATAGATCATACTTTTTCAAAAGTTCTTCCGCAAAAGCCAATTTTTCATCTTTGTTTTTTGGCTTTTGAATTTCAATTCCAAGGGTTATGTTTTTCCAGACAGTTCGCCATTCAAACAAATGGTCTTTTTGGAACATATACCCGATTTTTTTTGTGTCTATTTTGCTTTCTCCATCAAGCAAAATTTCGCCAGAAGAAGGGGAAAGCAGTCCTGCTGTTAGGGACAAAATTGTCGTTTTTCCGCATCCGCTTGGACCAACGAGAGAAGCAAAGGATTCTTTTTCCACATTGAAATTTATGTTGTTAAGTGCAAAAATTTCATCATTTTTTGTTTGATAAAAATAATTGACATTTTTAAAGGTTAATAAGTTTTCCATTTTTCTCCTCTACAATTACATTCTATTTTTTTGACGATTTTTTGTTAATGTTGGTTTTTCAAATTTTTGGCACACTTTCTTGAAACTGATAATTTTCTTTTATAGAATTTGGACAAAAGTTGCAAAGAAAGGAAGTGCTAAGTGAATGAGGAACAGATTAAAGATGCTTTATTGAAAAAGGCGTTGGGTTATGAAAGTGATGAAATCGTTGAGGAATACACCACTGACGAAAATGGTCAAGCGGTTTTATCGAAACGAAAAATCACAAAGAAATTTAATCCACCAGACATCAATGCATTGAGATTTTTGCTTGAGCAATTGAGTTTGTCTGACGATGAGATTTCGCACATGACAGACAGTCAGCTTATTCAAGAAAAAGAAAGACTTTTGCAACTTTTGAAAGAAAAGGAGAAAGAAAAAAATGAAAATGGAAATTTGTAAGCAACAACTCAAATGTGATTTCTATGGTTGTAAGAACTTGGCGAAATACAGTTTCAGCACCAAAGGTTTCATCAGAAAAGATTTGGTTTTCTGTGAAGACTGCATGAAGAAAATGTTTGAGTGTTTTTCAAAAGTTTGCGTTCCAAAACCTGTTAACGCACCTTTCAAGCGAAAGAAAGAGAAAAAGGAGAGAGTATGAGAGAGAAGAAAATTGATGCTGTTGTTAAAGAAACCTTAGAAGATTTTGAAAACAGAATTAGAGCGAGAAAGGGGTTTGACAATCAATGGCAACTTAACATGAATTTTTATATGGGAAATCAATACTGTGATGTTGGATATGGTGGTTTTGTCAGAGAGATAGACAAACAATATTTTTGGCAAGAGAGAGAAGTGTTCAATCACATTGCACCAATCATTGACATAAGACTTTCAAGACTTTCCAAAATCACACCAAAAATGCAAGTTATGCCTGCAACAAACGAAGAAGATGACATCTACACTGCAAAGGTTGGGAAGAAAGTTTTGGATTCTGTTTGCGGAAAGATGAACTTGACAGCAAAAATCAACCAAGCAACAAAATGGAGTGAAATTTGTGGAACAAGTTTCTACAAAATCTCTTGGAACTCCAATCTTGGTCAGGTGGTCGCTTTGGAAGAAGACGGCAGAAAAATTAAGACAGGTGATGTTGACATCTCTGTTTGCTCTCCATTTGAGATTTATCCTGACTCCGCAACACATGAAAGTTTGGATGATTGCCAAAGTTTGATTCATGCCAGAGCATACACAGTGGCTGAGATTAAGCAGATGTATGGAGTCGATGTGGAAGGAAAGGACATCAATGTCTATTCTCTTGATGGGGTGACATCTTCTTTGGGTGGACTTGGTTATTCTGGACTTGCGACTGGTTTGATTGAAACGGTCAGAAAAGACAGTGCAATTGTGCTTGAAAAATATGTAAGACCAAATGAGAAATATCCTGATGGCAGGTTGATTATCATTGCGGGAGACAAACTTGTCTATGATGGAGAACTGCCTTATGTCAATGGCATTGACGGGAAAAGAGAATTTCCTTTTGTTCGTCAGATTTGCAATGAAGAAGTTGGCTCTTTCTGGGGAGTGAGCATGATTTCAAGGCTTATTCCAATTCAAAGAGCTTACAACGCTGTCAAGAACAGAAAACATGAATACATCAATCGTCTCACGCTTGGCGTTCTCGCTGTTGAAGATGGAAGTGTTGACATTGACAACTTGGAAGAAGAAGGACTTGCACCGGGAAAAATTTTGGTTTATAGACAAGGTTCGACCGCTCCACAGTTTTTGGGCGGAGAGCAAGTGCCTTCTGATTTTGAAAAAGAAGAAGAAAAATTGCTCAGTGAATTCAGCACACTCAGTGGAACGAGCGAAATTGGAAGTATGGAAAATGTTGCTGCAAGTTTGAGTGGGGTTGCGTTGGAGCTTCTGATTGATGAAAACGAAACAAGACTTAAATTTACAACTGACAGCATAAAGTCTGCAATAAAGACGATTGCAAAGCAAATTTTGAGACTTTATAAGCAGTTTGCAACTTTCCCTAGACTCATCAAAATTGTCGGTGAAAACGGCGATTTGGATGTGGTTTATTTCAAAGGTAATGATATTTCAAGTGATGATGTTCAATTTGACACAGACAATGAAAGCAATGACACTTTGTCGCAGAGAAGGAATATGATTTTCACTTTGCTGGACAAGGGACTTCTCACTGACGAAAATGGAAACATCACAAAGTCAATGAAAGCAAAAATCATGGAAAACCTTGGTTTTGGTGTTTGGGACACATCAGTTGATTTGAGCGATTTACATATCAAAAACGCTGACACTGAAAACAGCAAGATGAATGAAGCAGTTGAAGTTGATGTCAAAGAAATTGACGACCATTCATTGCATATCAATCAACACATTTCATATATGTTGAAAGTTGTCTATGCTGGCGAGGTGAATAAGAAAATTGAAGAAATCTTTTTGAAACATATCAGAGCACATAGAGAGGCTTTGAAAAAAGGAGAATGATCATGGAAGAAAAAATGAATGTTGGGGAACAACCTGAAAACATTGAACCTTCACAAAATTTGGAAGAAAATGTTGCGGGCTCCCCTGAGCAAGTTTTGCAAGAAAGTGAAAGTGCAACCATCTCAAGTGAAGCAGAAAGGGGCGTTCCCATTGGTAAATTTAAAAGTGTTGATGACTTGTTTGAGGCGTACAACAACTTGCAAGCAGAATTTACTCGCAAAAGCCAAAGACTTTCAGAGTTGGAGAAAGACAAAATGTCTGAATCTTCTCAAGACAATGTGATTGAGAACAAATTTCAAACATTCCTTTCAAAAAACCAGGAGGCTGTTGTTTATGCAGATGAGATTAAATCTCGTGCAATGCAAAGTGAAAGTCTGAAAAATGACGATGCTTGTTTTGACATTGTTTGGGCAGAAATGCTTTATGAAAAATTGTCAAGTCCAAACAAAGCAAAAGAACCTATCGTTCAAAATTTGGTCTTAAAAGACGAAGAATTAAAAAATTTAGTAATCGAAAATTATATGAAACAACTTCAAGAACAAAAAACTCCAGTTATTATGTCCTCTAACTCTGGTGAAAGGGTGACCAAAACGGTTGCCCCAAAGCCAGATAGTTTTGAACAGGCAAAAAAGATTGTTCTTGATTTGTTGTCATGAAAAAAGGAGAATTGAATGATAACATTAAGTAGTGCGGAAAATGTGCTTAAAGATGTCTATTTGGGCGTTATTGCTGATCAAATAAACACAAAAACAAATCCGCTTTTCAGCAAAATTAAAAGAAGCACAAGAAATATTATTGGAAAAGAAGTAAGAGTTGTTGCTCCAATTGGCATCAATGGTGGAATTA
This sequence comes from uncultured Christensenella sp., assembly GCA_905195085.1. Taxonomy (GTDB): domain Bacteria; phylum Bacillota; class Clostridia; order Christensenellales; family UBA1242; genus Caccovivens. The sequence goes on along the minus strand of CAJJUK010000001.1, from coordinate 120,270 downwards.
TGGCAGGAACTGAAACAAGTGATCTTCCAGACGGCGTTGACACACCATATTTGTCTTTTGTTGCTCCTCTTAAAAACTTGTATGGAAGATTTGAAATCAGTGACAAAGCAGTGAGATGTTCTTCAAGTGATGTTAACTCTTTTGTTAACCTTCTTCAAGATGGCATGGATTCTCTTCTTAAGGCAAGCATTTTCAACCTTTCAAGAATGATTTATGGTGATGGAACTGGCTGTCTTGCAACAATCACTGTCAGCGGTTCAACTGTGACAGTTGACAACACTGAAGCAGTTGCACCAGGAATGTATGTTGACATCTATAACGATGCAACATTGTTTGCTTCAAATGTTTACATCAAAAATGTTGACAAATCTTCTGGTGAAATCGCTTGGAATCTTCCTTCAGAAAAAACTGCTGTGACAGGTTACAAACTCTATTTGCACAACTCTAAAGACAACGACATTATCGGACTTAAAGGAATTGTTTCAAACACAACTTTGTATGGTGTAACAAAGACTGACTATCCAATTATGAATGCAAAGACATACACAGCAACAACATCTGATGCTTTTGATGAAGAATATGTTCAAAAGATTATTGATGATCTTGAAAAAGCAGGAACAAACGTAAATTTCATCAACTGCTCTTATGATTTGAAGAGATTGTATCACAAATATTTGACACTCTATAGCAAAAACGTTGAATACACAACATTGGAAGATGGAACAAAAGTTATCACTCACTTTGGAATCCCTCTTGTTCCAACAAACCATGTTGCTGCAGGAGAATGTTATTTCCTTAACACTGATGATTTCATGTTTTATGAACTCGGTGATTGGAAATGGTTGGAAGATGAGTCTGGCAGAGTTCTTAGACAACATCCATCAAAGGCTGCTTACAGCGCAACTTTGGTTAAATACACAGAACTTCTTTGCCATAAGCCATCTGGTGTTGCTTATTGCAAAAATCTTTCAACAACTGTTCCTTCTAAAACAGAGTAATAAAAGGAAAACTGTATGAAAAAGTCATTTGAAATTGAAAGCGATTGTCTTGGTATCGTGGAAAGAATAAAGTCGATTGATAAGGACTATTTTGTTTTGTTTGATTTGGACAAGCATAAGTTTGAGTTGCACAATCATGCACAGGGGAAGTTTACATACTGTTTGACTTTTCCGTATGAACAACTCGACGAAAGGGCATATCTTTTGACATTGAAAACGAGAGTGCAAAACAGTGACAAGTTATACAAAGAAATGGAAGAAGAAAATCGACGACTAGAAAAACAAAAGATAAAAGAAGTTTTGAATGACTTTAAGGAGAAAATGTATGACAGTTAAAGATATTATCAAATTGGTTTGTGAATTTGTTGGAGAAAAGGAAATATTGTCAAAACTTAACTCCACGGAAGCGGTGTCTTACACAGATAGAGAGCAGGAAAAACTTGACCTTATGGTGCAGTGCTTCAATCTTGTCAATCAAGAGATTGCAAGTGACTTTTTGCCATTCTTAACAAAAGAAGAGATTGATGTCAAAAATTCTATTTTAAACTACTCCGAACTTGAAAAGACCGTCGTCAATGTTTATGAAGTCAAAAATCGCTTTGGGACTTCTCTTAGATTTAAGTTGTTTCCAAATTACTTGGAAATAAATGGGCACGCAAAGAGTATTGTCTATAGTTATCTTCCAGATGACAAAGTTTTGACTGACAATGTGGAGATGCTTAATGGTTTGAGTGCGAGAGTGTATGCCTATGGGGTTGCAAGCGAATTTTTGCTTATTGATGGCTTGAGTGAGGATGCGGAAATTTGGGAAGAAAGATTCAAAGAAAGTTTGTTTGTTTTGAGCAGAAAGCGTGGCGAACACATTTTGCCAAGAAGGAGTTGGATTTGATTTTTTATAAGAACTTGAAAAAACACAAGAAAACTTCTCAAAAAGACATTGTTTTTTCTATCTTTGCAAATGGTGTGGTGTCCAATCAAGATGACTTGATTTCAAAACCAAATGAGTGTAAAGAATTTTACAATCTTTCTGTCAGTGATGGGTCGCTCAAAACGGGGCTGGGATTCAGAGATTTGCAGGTTCCAGCCTCAACAGCTGACCTTGAAACTTGTCATGGTTTTGACTTTGCGGAAAAGATTGATGAAATTGATGGCATTTGGCTTGACAGATGGTATAACACAGAGGTTGAGATGTATATCTACACTTTGCTTATGATTGACTCTGAATTTGTCGTCTGGGGAGTGCCTTTGATTGACCAATATGAAGGAATTGTTTGGTCAAAGTCGAACAAACTTTCAAGTTATCCAACCTATGAATGTCAGTACCGCATCGAAAACACTGATTGCACTCTTTTCTTTTCAGAAGAAGGTATGCTTTATCTTGCTGCCTATGGTGAAGGAATTTATCCTGATGTGCCAGCTCTGATTTCTGGAGTGGTGCATTATGACAATTTCTTTGGAATTACAAACACAAACCGAAACACTTTGATCTACACAACAAATCTCAATTTGAAAGAATGGTCTGATGAAGAAAGTTCGGCTATTGAATTTTTGGACAACAGGGGTTCTTTCAATAAGCTTGTTGCATTTAATGATTATGTATATTTATTCAGAGAATATGGCATCACAAAAATTTCAATTTACACCTCAAAAGATGATTTTTCTTTTACTCATCTCTATACTTCTTCTTCAAAAATCTATGAAAATTCTGTTTGTGTTTGTGGTGACAAAGTTTTCTTTATGACTCGTGATGGGCTTTACACATTCAATGGAACATCGGTCAACAGAGTTGCAGAAGCTTATCATAAATATTTCAAAAAGTTGGACAACACAAATTGTTCTTCAGCTTGCTTAAATGGGAAATATTACATTGCCACAAAATGTGACTTTGATGATGGAGAACAAATTGGTTGTGAAGGAAAAACCGCTTTTGTGAACAATGTCTTGTTTGAAGTGGACATTGAAAATTTTGCTTTGAATGTTTATAGGGGAGTTGACATCAGAAAAATTTTGACAGTTGACAATCCTTATATGAGCAAACTTTGTGCCTGCTTTTATTATGACCACAAACAACAAATTGGAGAACTTACAGTTGACGGAAAGACATTTACAAACATCAACAAAAAAATGTGGAAATCTTTTGAAACTGATTTAGATTACAAATCCAAAAAGAAAAAAATCAAAGAAATCATAATCAACACTTTGTATGATTGTGAAGTTGAGATAAAATCTGACGAAGAAACAAAAACTTACTCTTTCTCTGGAAGTGAGAAAGAACAACGATTGCCTGTTTGTGTCTATGGAAAAAACTTCCAATTCAGCTTTTCCACGACAGCACAAAATTGTGAAATTTGTAAGCCTATGATTGTGTTTGATGTTGTGTCATGACTTTAAAATATTTCGATAAAATTAAGTTTTTTAATAGGTCTTATTTCTATAAAATGGGGGATTATAAAACGATGAAAAATTTATTGAAATGGCAAAAGGACAAAAAATAATGGACATCTGGAATGATATAATCAGCATTATTGTCAGCAATGGTGTGTTTGCGATTTTGTTTGTTTGGCTCTTCTGTTATCAACTTAAAGACAGTTCCAAAAGAGAAACAAAATATCAACAGACAATCGAACAGTTGACATCTCATTTACAAATTTTAGATGATGTGAAACAGGATATTTCGGACATAAAAGATTTTCTGAAAAGTGGTGACGAATATGAAGAACTTCTTTAATAAAATGAAATCTTACAGTTTTTGGGTCAGTTTTTCGGGTGCTTTGATTATTCTTTTAAATGCTTTTGGAAGAATTTTTGGATGGCAGATTGAAAATCAGATTGTGGAAGATTGCATCATGTCAATCGCAGGGATTTTGGTTGTTTTTGGCATTGTCACAATGGATAATGGTGGAGACAATGGAAATACACCTGAAGAAAACGAAGAAGAAAATCAAGCTGATGATGAAATTGAAAACTTGGAAGAGAAAAATGAAGATCAAGATGTTGCTAATGAAAATGAATAATAATCAAAATAATGTATAAATATACACAAAACCGCATATTAATTTATGCGGTTTTTCTTTTTCTATTTATTTGATTGGAAGTTTTGAGTCTCTTTTTGTCTTTGAATTATGTATTTTGTTTAAGATTTTTAAATTTTGCTTGTAATTCTCTATTTTTTGTGTTATGATAATAAAAATTGAAAAAAGGAGATTGAGATAGGTTATGAAAAAAGTTCTTTATACAATTTTGTCAATTTTGTCTATCGTGTACATAGTTTTCTTGGCTATGGATATTGTTATAGATAAAACAGCTTGGGACCCAGATATGGGTTGGTTCACACAAGTTTTTGACTTTATTGTTAGATTTGGTGGAGTTGCAATCATCTTCTGTTTTGCTCTTGTTAACTTTGCAGGAAGTCCTCTCAAAACAGCATTCTTCATCATTTTGATTATTGCAATTGTGGCTTATATCATCGTTTTGGTTGCACCTGATTTCTTCTATAATTTGTTTAATCCATCAGATGAAACAACAACAGAAGCAATTGTAAACACATTGAAAATGATTTGTTAATTTTTATAGGTTGTAAGTGAAAAAAATCATTATTATTGATGGTAATAGTTTGGCAAATAGGGCATTTTACGCAATGCCCTATTTATCTAATAGAAACAAACAGCCTTCAGGAGCAGTGTTTGGCTTTGCAAATTTGATTGTCAAATTGATTGTTGAGCAAAAACCTGATTATGTCGCTGTTGCGTTTGACCATGCAAGACAAACATTCAGGAATGAGATTTATCAAGATTACAAGGGCAAAAGAAAAGAAACTCCGCCAGACTTACTCTCTCAATTTCCTGTTATTAAGCAAATGTTGCAAACTATGGGTATTAAGATTTTTGAGTTTGCTGGAATTGAAGCTGATGATATCATTGGAACCATCTCCAAACACTCAACCATTCAAAACATTCTTGTGTCTGGTGATAGAGATTTGATGCAACTTATTGATGACAACTCTTCTGTTTGGTTGACAAGAAAAGGCGTCACGGAGATTGAAGTCTTTGATGAAAAAGCGCTTTTTGAGAAATATAAGTTGAAACCTTCTGGAATTATTGATCTTAAGGCTTTGATGGGTGATGCTTCCGACAATATTCCGGGGGTTGCAGGTGTTGGAGAGAAAACGGCTCTTTCACTTTTGGAAAAATATCAAACTCTTGATGGGATTTATGAAAACATTGAAGAAGTGACAGGCAAATTGAAAGAGAAGTTGGTTGCTGGAAAAGATATGGCTTATATGTCAAAGACGCTTGCAACAATCAAAACAGATTGCGAAATTGATTTTGATATTGAAAGTTGTTCATATTCCTTTCCTTTTTCACAAACAGTCAGAGATTTCTTTGAAGAATGGGATTTTAGAAGTTTGATGAATCGAAAGGAACTGTTTGGAGAAGGGGTAAGAACAAACAAAAAAGAAATTAAGAAAACCGCTTTTGAAGATTTGTCGCAGGTTGAGAATTTCAAAAGCAGAATAAAAAACTTTTTATGTTATGACTTGAAAAAGATGGAGTTTGCAATTGATGGAAATGAAGTCTTTTACATCAAAAAAGAAATTGATCTGTTTTCAAATGTGATTGATTTTGATGATGTTTTAAAAACTTTGAAACCAGTTTTTGAAAGCAAAGTTGTGACCAAAATCACAAATTGTTCCAAGGAAGACATGAAAATTTTGGATAGGCTTGGAATAACTTTGGAAAACTTTTTTGATGTTGATATTGCAAGATATGTCCTTTTTGCTGGGCTTCCAAAATTGCCTGAGCCAGAGGTTCAAGACTATATCAATTTGAAAGTTGAACTTGAAAAACAAATGGTTGAACAACAAGTTGAAAAAGTTTATACAGACATTGAAATTCCTCTTGTCAGAGTTTTGGCAAGTATGGAAGAAGAAGGTTTCAAGGTTGATGAGAAGATGCTTGACGATTTAAGTCAAAAATACGATGCCGAACTTGCGGATTTAACGACAAAAATTTATGAACTTGCTGGGGAAAATTTCAACATCAATTCTCCAAAACAGGTGGCACATATTTTGTTTGATAAGTTGGGGCTTAAGTCTTATAACAACAAAAAACAATCAACAAATTTTGCTATTCTCGATGATATAAGATGGCAACACGAAATTGTGGAATTGATTATTGAATATAGAAAACTTAGTAAACTTGTCAGCACCTACATCAACGTTTATAAAAACATTTGCAAAAATGACGGTGCGGTTATTCACACAATTTTCAATCAGACACTCACGTCAACTGGGAGACTTTCAAGTTCGGAACCAAATATGCAAAATATTCCAACTCGAAATGAAGAAGGGAAAAATCTAAGAAAAATTTTTGTTTCTAAATATTCAGACGGGGCAATAATTTCGGCTGATTACAATCAAATTGAACTCAGACTTTTAGCGAATTTGGCAGATGAAACCAGCATGATTGATGCATACAAGCATGGTATTGACATTCACACAAAAACCGCAAGTGAGATTTTTGGAGTTCCGGTTGATGAAGTTACGTCTTCTCAAAGAAGAGATGCTAAGGCTGTCAACTTTGGAATTATATACGGCATAAGTGATTTTGGTCTTTCACAAAATATCAAAACTTCAAAATATAAGGCAAAACAATATATCGACAGTTATTTTGACCGCTATCCAAAAATCAAATCTTTTATGGATAACAATGTTGAATATGCAAAGGAAAATGGTTTTATCAAATCTTATTTTGGTAGAGTCCGTCACATTCCGGAAATCAAATCTTCCAATGTCAATGTCAGAAAATTTGGAGAAAGAGTGGCAATGAATATGCCTTTGCAGGGAACTGCATCAGATGTCATCAAGATTGCTATGGTCAGAATTGCGGACAAACTGAAAGGAATGAACAGTCACATAATTTTGCAGATACATGACGAATTGATTGTTGATGCACCAAAAGATGAGATTGAAAAGGTTATGAGGATTTTGAAAGAAACTATGGAGAGTGTTTGCGACTTTGTTGTTCCATTGACGGTTTCTGTATCAAGTGGGAAGAATCTTTACGAATGTAAATGATGGTTGTGCCCATGATTGATTTTTAGTTAAATAAAAATGATTTTAATGACATTTTGTTTGACTAAATTGATTTATTTAAGTAAAATATAAATGGTGATATATGCAGTATTCAAGAAAAATGGGTTTAGATTATGGTAAGGCAAGAATTGGTGTGGCATTCTCTGATTTGTCTTGCACCATTGCAAGTGCTGACCATATCTACAAAACTCAGACAGAAGAGAAAGATTTGCTTTATTTTTCCAATTTGATTAAAGACAAATCTGTTGACATGGTTGTTTTTGGTTTGCCACTCAACGCAGATGGAACTGAAAGTGAAATGTCAAATGTTGTCAGAGAATTTGCTCAGAAACTTGGCAAAGTTGCAAATGTGCAAATCGCTTTCCAAGATGAGAGATACACTTCTTTTGAAGCGGAAGAATATCTCAAAGAGGCGGGTATCAAATGGGAAAAACGAAAAGAATTGCTTGACAAAGTGTCTGCTCAAATCATACTGCAAAATTATCTTGACGAAAATCCAAAAAAATAAAGGAGAAGTTTATTATGGATAAGAAAAAAATTCAGAAAATTGAGGAAGTTTCAAAACAGGTAGAACAGGAAGAAGAATATCGTGACATTATTGACATTCTTTTGGACGAAGACAACAAAGAACCTATCGTTCTTGTTGATCAAAATGGAAGAAAGTTGTCTTTTGAACAAATTGCAGTTATTCCTCACAATGACAAAATTTATTGTGTTTTGAAACCTATTGATAAAATTGAAAATGTTCAAGATGACGAAGCAATCGTTTTCTATGTTGACGAAAAAGAAGGACAAGAACCTGCTTTGATGGTTGAAACTGATGAAAAGGTTGCTATGGATGTCTTTGAAGAATATTACAATCTTCTTGATGAAGCTGACGCAAAGGACGCAAAGAGCGGTAAAGACAGCAAAAAATAATTTCTGAATTAAGATATTTTTCAATATAATACAAGTCTTTGCATAGAACATGCAACAAGTTTTTCTTGTGCATGTTTTTTATTTTGAGTATATAAAAATTTGTTTGATGGTTTTGTTATTGAAAAGTTTATTAAAACTTCATTTTGTCTGCATATTTTTTCTATAAATAGTCAAAATATTATTACAAGGTAAAACACCTTGAATAAGGGAGGTAAACTATGTTTGGTAGAAAAAAGGCATCTAGCAAGGCAAGTGCAAAAACTTCAAGCACAGAAGCAGCAAAAGAATCAACTTCTTCTAAGCAAGCAAAAGGTTGCAGTGGAAAGAAATCTGGTTCTGCAAAAGCGTCTTGCAAATAGTTAAACCTAACCAATAAAAAACTCACAAAATAATGTGGGTTTTTTATTTTTCATTTTATTAATTTTTCAAATATTGTTTCCATTCTTCGGGAAAATCTATTTCAAAAGATATGATTTGATAGGTTCTGAAATGCTTGAATGATATTGATTTTAAGAGTAACATGGTGTGTTCTGGGGTTGGGTGAATTTGAGAATCAATGGCTTTGTCTGAATAAATTGTATCTCCAATAAGCGGATGATTTATGTGTGACATATGAATTCTGATTTGATGGGTTCTGCCAGTTTCCAAATGAAATTTGACAAGGCAATATTTGTCAAAATTTTTGATCAACTCAACGTGTGTTATTGCTTGCTTTCCTCTTTCAGAAATTTCTCTTTTCATGATGTTGATGCCGTTTATATTGCGAGTTAGAATTGGCTTGTTGATTGTCATTTGCGTTGATGACAAATTGCCATGGCAAAGAGCGAAGTATTCTTTTTGAAGGTTTGACAGATTTTTGTAAGCAAATAAATTTTTTGCAACAACAACAAGCCCAGCGGTTTCTTTGTCAAGGCGGTTGATTATTCTTAAGACAAAATCTGGATTTTCTTTTTGCATATATGAACAAACTTGTGTTCCCAAATTGTCGTTGTAATGGCTTTTTGTTGGTATGCATGCAAGATTGTGCGGTTTGTTTACGATGAGATAATCTTCATCTTCATAAACGATTGAAAGATTTGAAAAATCTGTATTACAAAAATTTGTCTTTTCTGTTGGATTGTTTGCGATTTTCAGTTTGTCTCCATTATTGATTTGTGTTTTTAGATTTGCAAAATTGTCATTCAAGATTATTGAATCTTCCTGTCTTCTAAGTTGACTGATGTAACTTTCAGAAAGGCCAATGCTTTTCAGCCAAAAATATATTGTTGGTTTTTTCAATGATTGGTAATTTGCGATTGTAAATTCTTCGTATTTTCTCATAACTTTGATTTTATCATATATCTTTGACATATCAAAATTTTTATTACAAATAGTTGACTTAAAAAATGGATAATGTTAAAATAAACTTGTTAAATAAAGACGAAGATGAAAGACCAGTAGGCATTTGTAGGTTTTTACAGAGAATCCAAGTTTGCTGAGATTGGATGAAACCAAGATTGTTGAATTCACTTTCTAGTCGCTCCTTGAAGGACTTGTTTTGTGTAGGGGATGCCGTTTGACATGCGTTAATTGTTTAATAAGGCGCGTCGGAAGTGATGCGTGAAGTTAGGTGGTACCACGATATAAATCGTCCTAATGATGTTTGGGCGATTTTTTTATTATGGTTAGAAGGAGAAGTTGAAATGAAACAAAAACTTGAGGAAATCTTACAAAACGGATTAAAAGAGATTGACGGTGCGAATGATTTGAAAGTTTTGGACGAAATCAGAGTTAAGTATCTTGGTAAAACAGGACAGTTGACTCAGATTTTGCGTGGTATGAAAGATGTTCCTGCTGAAGACAGAAGAGAAGTTGGAAGTTTGGCGAATTCTGTTAGACAAAAATTGGAAGAGAAACTGAGTGAAAAGCTTGCAACTTTGGAAAATGCACAACTTGAACTTGAAATGGAAAAGGAAAAGATTGATATCACTGAACCAAGCAAGGGAGTTAAAAGAGGTGCTTTGCATCCCTTGACTCGTTTTAACAACAAATTTATTGATTTGTGCGTTGAAATGGGATTTACTGTCATTCAAACACCAGAAATTGAAACTGATTATCACAACTTTGAGGCTTTGAATGTTCCAAAGAATCATCCTGCAAGAGATATGCAAGATTCATTCTATATCACAGACAACATTTTGATGAGAACTCACACATCTCCAGCACAGGTAAGGGCAATGGAAACAATGAAACCGCCATTTAAGATTGTATGTCCAGGAAGGGTGTACAGAAATGATGATGACAGTTCTCACTCTCCAATCTTTAATCAGTTTGAAGCGCTTGTTATTGACGAAAACATTGGATTGCAAGATTTTATGATTATGGTTAGAGAAATGGCTGTGAGACTTTATGGAAAAAATGTCAAAATGAGAGTTCGTCCAGCATATTTCCCATTCACAGAGCCAAGCATCGAAATTGATGCAACTTGTCAAATGTGTCAGGGTAAAGGTTGCACACTGTGCAAAGGAACAGGATATTCTGAATTTTTTGGCGGTGGAATTGTTAACCCTGCAATTTTGGAAATGTCAGGAATTGATAGCAACAAATATAGTGGATTTGCTTTTGGTCCGGGGATTGATAGAAGTGTTATGGTTACAAACAAAATTCCAAACATCAAATATCTTTTCAGAAATGATTTGAGATTTTTGAAACAAATGAGATAACAGTTAAAATTGTGGTATTATGCTTGCATACTACACCATATAATGCGTGTTATGCAATGATAAAGGAGATTTATAAATGAAAGTTTCTTATAATTGGTTGAATGATTTTGTTGATTTAAAGGGCATCTCTCCAAATGAAATTGCAGAAAAACTTACATCTGCTGGACTTGAAGTTGAAGAGATGAGTTATATGAATGAACATCTTCATGATGTTTATGTCAGCAAAATAACGAAGATAGAAAAACACCCAGAAGCAGACAGACTTCAAGTTTGTTCTGTTGATGTTGGTTTCAAGAAAGTTCAAATCATAACTTCTGCGACAAATGTTTTTGAAGGGGCAATTGTGCCGGTTTCTTTGGAAGGAGCAGATTTGGTTAATGGTGTCAAGATTAAACCAACCAACTTCAGAGGTGTAAAGAGTGATGGTATGTTTTGCTCTGGAGAAGAAATTGGAATTGATGAGAACTATTTTGAGGGAGCGGGAGTCAATGGTATTTTGATTTTGCCTAAGAATTTTGTTCCGGGGACAAAAATTGAAGACGCTTTGTCACTTAATGATGTTACTTTTGATATCAATGTGACCCCAAATAGACCTGATTGCAACAGTGTGATTGGAATTGCTAGAGAACTTTGTGCGATTTACAACAAACCATTCAAAGATTTTGATGTATCTTATAAAACTGTTGGTGGTGATGTCAAGAACTATGTCGATGTGAAGATTGAAACGGAAAATTGTCCAAGATATATGGCTGCTTATATCAAAAACATCAAACTTGAACGTTCTCCGATGTGGCTTAGAAGTCGTTTGCATGCTGTGGGAATTAAAACAATCAACACAATGGTTGATATAACAAACTACATTTTGATTGAGCAAGGTCAACCAATGCATGCTTTTGACTATAAATATCTTGATGGAAAGAAAATTGTTGCAAGACAGGCTAAGAAAGGTGAAAAAATTGCTGTTTTAAATGGTCAGACATATGACCTTGATGAAAGTGTGATGGTCATTGCAGATCAAAACAAACCTGTGGTTATTGCAGGTGTTATTGGTGGTGTCAATTCTTGCATTTCTGATGACACAACTGACACTGTTTTTGAATGTGCGGTTTTTGATTTGAAAAGTGTCAGATTGACTGCCAAGAAGTTTGGTTTGAGCACAGACTCTTCTGCTAGATATTCAAAAGGGGTCAATATCAATTTGCCAACATTGGCACTCAAGAGGGCATTGCATTTGGTTGAAGTTCTTGGTTGCGGTGAGATTGTTGGTGGTTTGATTGATAGGGTAAACTCCGATAAAAAACTTGAGGAAGAAAAGAAAGTTGTCGTGTCTTACAATAAGATTTCCAAAATTTTGGGAGTTGAAATTTCAAAAGAAAGAATGGTTCAAATTCTAAATGCTTTGAACATTAGGACCACAATTTCTGGAGATGTTATGACTTGCATCCCTCCATACATTCGTGAAGACATCAAAAATGCCAATGATATTGCTGAAGAGATCATAAGAATTTATGGCTATGATGTCTATAATGACATGCAGGGAAGATTGTTTGAAAACTCAACCATAACCGTAGGGCAATATGAGCCTAGATTGGTTTTTGAAAATGGTTTGAAAAATATTTTGGTTGACTCTGGGTTCTATGAAACTTTGAACTATTCTCTCTATAATGCTTCTGCTTGCGACAAACTGCTTCTTCATGAAGATGATTCAAGAAGAAATGTGATAAAAATTGCAAATCCAATCAACGAGGATATGGCAACAGCAAGGACTGTTATGGCTCATGCATTGCTTCTTGATGTTGCTTACAATCTTTCTGTTGGAAATAAAGATTTGAGATTTTTTGAAGTCGGAAAAGTTTATTTGCCTAAATCGTTACCTCTTAAAGAGTTGCCAGTGGAAAACAACAGATTGTCTATTGCGGTTTGTGAAAATGGTTATGATTTCTTTATGCTCAAAGGTGTTGTTGAGAATTTGCTTTTGGGAACATCATTGAAATACAAACTTGAGCGTTCAAAAGAGCCATATCTTCACAGCGGTGTAAGTGCTGATATTATTGCAGAAGATGGAACGGTTGTTGGGTGGTTTGGCAAAGTTCATAAGACTGTTTTGAAAAACTATGACATCAATCAAGATGTTTATTATGCTGAGTTGGACACAGATTATTTGTCTAGTTTGCCAGAGAAAAAATATGCAACAAACGAAATTTCAAAATTCCCTGTTGTTGAAAGAGATATCGCGGTTGTTGTTGATGAAAGTGTGTCTAATGAAGTTTTGATGAATGCGATTAAATCTGCTTGTGGCAAGATTTTCTATGATGTTTATTTGTTTGATGTTTATCGCAGTGCAACTCTTGGTGAAAATAAAAAGAGTATGGCGTATAAGATTTTGTTCATGTCTGAAGACAAAACTTTGACGGGCGATGAGATCAATGCCGTCATCAAAAAGGTTTTGAAGAGTTTGGAATTTAGATATGGCGCAAAACTTAGAGCGTAATCGTGTAATATCGTCAAAATTTGTGTGTGATATGCAAAATTTGCATGCATAATACACAATATATAGTCGAGGGAGTTATGATTTATCTTGATAATGCAGGAACAACAAAAATGTTTGAAGAGTGCGTTGAAGTTCATCGCAAGTTTTCTTGCGAGCAATTTTATAATCCTTCGGCTTTGTCAATACAGTCAATGGAAGTTTCAAAATGTATCTCTCAGGCGGAAAGTTATTTCTTGAAAAGATTGGGTGCAAAGGTTGGAAATGTTTTGTTTACTGGTTGTGCTACTGAAAGTAACAATCTTGCCATCAAGGGAAGTTTGAGAAATGGTGATTGGGAGTATGTGTTTTCAGAAGGTGAACATCCTTCCGTTTATAATGTTGCCAAAAAGATGGAATTGGATGGGCTTAAAGTTCATTTTGTTCCTTTGGATAAAGATGGAAAAGTTGATTTGGAAGAACTTGAAAAAGTTTTTAATGAAAAAACTCGACTGATTAGCATTATGCATGTCAGCAATGAAACTGGTGCAATAAATGATTTGCTTGCGATTTCAAAACTGAAAGACAGGCTCTGCCCTAGAGCTGTTCTGCATGTTGACGGAGTTCAAGGTTTTATGAAGATTCCTTTTTCTTTGCAGGCGACAAGTGTTGACTTGTACTCTTTCAGTGCTCACAAGATTCATGGGCCAAAAGGAGTCGCTGGACTCTATGTGAAAAACAAAGGTGCCTTGAAAGAGTTGTGTCAAGGTGGTGGTCAGCAATATGGCTTAAGATCAGGGACAGAAAATGTTTCTGGAATTATGCAGTTTAAGAAGACGGTTGAACTTATTGATGAAAGAAAGAATTTTGATCATGTCCAAACCTTGAAACAGAAATTTAATTCTGTGATTATGGGTTTGAAAGATATCAAAATTTTGGATTTTGGTGGTTCTCCATACATAGAAAGTTTGGTTTTTAGCGGTGTTAAAGGCGAAACAATGCTTCACGCGTTGAATGAAAAGGGTGTTATTGTTGGACTTGGAAGTGCTTGTTCGTCTAAAAAAGCGGGAAATCGTGTGCTGGACAAAATTGGAATTTCTAAAGATGATATAATTTCAAGTGTTAGAATAAGTTTTAATGCTTATCAATCTGTCGAAGAAATTGAAGAAGCTGGAGAGATTATTGTTCAGGTCTATAAAGATATATTGCAAAGGGTGTCATGATATGAAAAAAGTTTTGTTGTTGAAATTTGGTGAGCTTTTTTTGAAAGGTAAAAATCGAAGAGAGTTTATAAAGCTTCTTAAGCATAATATAGTTAAGAAATTGTCTGGTCTTGATTTTCAACTTTCTGAAACTCAAGGGAGATTGGTGATTTCTGATTATTCGGAATCTTTTGAAGATGAAATTGTTTCAAAACTTCAAACTGTGTTTGGGTTGATTGGTGTGGCGTCTGCTGTTGAAATTGATACCTCTTTGGAAGGAATTGAAAACGAAATTAGGAATATTGATTTGTCTGGGGTTAAAACTTTTAAAGTTGAAGTTAAGCGTGCCGACAAAACTTTTGATATGACTTCTATGGAATTGGAAAGACATTTGGGCGGAGTTGTTTTGAATCAGTTTCCAAATTTGAAGGTTGATTTGTATAATCCGGAACTTGTGCTTTTTGTTGAACTTAGAGTCAATAAGAAAACTTACATATATAAAAGTCTTCTGCCATGTGCTGGTGGGCTTCCACTTGGGAGTGCTGGAAAAGCGCTTTTGCTTTTGTCTGGCGGAATTGACAGCCCGGTGGCGGGTTACTTGATGTCAAAGCGTGGACTTAGATTGGAGGCAGTGCACTTTCATTCTTATCCATATACTAGTGTGCAAGCAAAAGAAAAGGTTATTGAACTTGCAAATTTGATTTCAAAGTATTGTGGGGAAATTAAACTCCATGTTGTTTCTTTCACAGAGATTCAAGAACAAATACATAAAAATTGTGATGAAGAATATATGATCACAATTATGAGAAGAATTATGATGCGTATCGCTGAACGAATCTGTCATGAAAATGGTTTAGGGGCAATTGTTACAGGGGAGAGTCTTGGGCAGGTTGCAAGTCAAACTATGCAAAGTATGACTGTGACAAATTCAGTTGTTAGTTTGCCGGTTTTCAGGCCTGTGATTGCTTATGACAAAGAAGAGATCATGAGTGTGGCAAAAAATATAGGAACTTATGAAACTTCAATTCTTCCTTATGAAGATTGTTGCACGGTCTTCTTGCCAAAGAATCCCGTCATTAGGCCAACAATTAAAAGGGCGGAATATTTAGAGAAAAATCTCGACATTGAAAACTTGATTAATGAAGCGCTTGCTAATGAAGAGATTATCGAAATTAAAAATTATTAAAATTTGCTTGAGTGTGAAAATTGTGCTGAGATGTTTGTTATAAAATTGTGAAAATATGGCGAGTCTTAACAGGTGGCAGCAATGTGTTGATGTAAACGCCATATTTTTTATTTTGTAATTTGAGAGAGATGATTGGGTGAGTTGTTGTGGTTGGTTGTTAATAATTAAATGGCATATCTTATTGATATGTCTTTTTTTATATAGTATCATGATGAAGGTTGTTGAGCGAGTGTTTGTGGGTTTGGCTGATGTCTTGGGTGGGTGGCTATAGGTTGATTGGTGCTTTGAAAGGTTAAATTTATAAAATGTATATTGGGTTATAATTATAAATTTTGATTTTATAAATTTTCATAAATTCATATTTTTATAAAAAATGAGTGAATAAATATACAAAAATCACTTGCATATTTATAAATTTTAATGTATAATAATCAAAAATGCATGAATAAACATAAATTTATAATTATGCATAAACGCTACATCGCCCTAATTTAGCGGAGTGTAGAGATTAAGGAGTTTGAAATGGCAAGAAGTTCAAGACAGTCAAAAATTTTGGAATTGATTTCAACCAAAGAGATTGAAACTCAAGAAGAGTTGGCCAAAGAATTGAAAAATGCAAATTTTGAAATTACTCAAGCCACCATTTCTCGTGATATCAAAGAACTTGGTTTGACGAAAATTTTGAGCAGTTCTGGCAAATATAAATATGCTATTCTTGGTTCTGAACAACAAGTCGTTTCAAATAAATACATAAACATATTTAAAGAATGCGTCATCTCTGTTAAGTCCGCTTTGAATTTGGCTGTTGTGAAAACAATCAAGGGAATGGGTGTCAGTGTTTGCTCATTTATTGATAAATTGAATTTGACAGAACTTATGGGAGCAACCTACGGCGATGATACTGTTCTGTTGGTTTTTCCTTCTACAACTTTTGCTAGCGAAGCAGTTGTAACTTTAAACCAACTTATGTTATAATAATGTAAATTAAAAGGGGCTGAAATTTTGCCTCTTTTATAATTAAAAGTCTTTGGAGTATGTTTGATGTTATCTTCACTTTCTCTGAATAATGTTGCTTTGATAAAAAAGCAGACCATTGAGTTTCAAAAAGGTTTTAATTGCATCTTGGGACAATCTGGTGCTGGAAAGAGTATTATCATTGATGCTCTCAGTTTTTCGTTGGGTGCAAAAGCTGACAAAAATTTGATACGTTCTGGGGAAAATGCTTTGAGGGTTGATGCTGTCTTTACTGACCTTTCAGATGTTGAGAAGCATTTTCTTGATGAAATGGAAATAGATTATGATGATGAAGTGATTATAACAAGAACTCTCAATTCTGATGGGAAATCTTCCATAAAGATTAATGGCTTCCCTGCAACAGTAAAAATGCTTAAAGATTTTGCAGAGTCTATGGTTGACTTCTGTGGACAACATGACAGCGTTGGCCTCTTGAATGTCAACAATCATTTGGCTTTGCTTGATAGATTTGCTGGGAATGATGTCGCCAAACTTAAGTCCAATGTTGAGAGTTTGTTTGAAGCTGTCAAGGAGACAGAAAAGAAGATTCAATCTCTTGGTGGCAATGACGCAGAAAGAGAAAGAACAAAGGAGTTGTTGGAATATCAGATCCAAGAAATTGAAAATGCTGGTTTGACAGTTGGCGAAGATGTGGAATTGAGAGAAAGATTTGATTTCATTTCTTCAGCTGAAAACATTTTTGAAAAGGTTGGAGAGGCTCTTAGCAAACTTGATGAACAGAGAGATAATGCTGCGGTGTTGCTGTATGAAGCAAAAAACTCACTTTCTGAATTTGCAAATTTTAAAGATATTGAAGATTGCAAAGAGAGAATTGAAAACTGTTATTATGAAATTAAAGATGTTGTTGACACGCTTGAGGGGATTAAACAAAACACTGATTTTGATCCAAAAGAGCTTGAAAGAATTGATGCTAGACTTGATCTGATTAAGAATTTGTCGAAGAAATATGGCAAAAACATTGAGGATATTTTGCAGTATTTAAATAGATGCAAATCACAACTTGATGAGTTGGAAAACAGTCAATTTATTTTGGAAAAGCTCCAAAAAGAACTTCAAGAAAGGGAAGTTGCGTTGACTGATGCATGCAAGACTTTGAGTACTGAAAGAAAAAAGTATGCAAAACTTCTTGAAGAACAACTTACAAAACAACTTGAAGACCTTGAAATGAAAGGAACATATTTCAAAGTATCTTTTGAAGATGTTGCGTGTTCTTCCAAGGGTTGTGACAGTGTCAAGTTTATGTTTTCGGCAAATATTGGGCAGGAGATTAAGGACTTACATAAAACGGCTTCTGGTGGAGAGTTGTCAAGATTGCTTCTTGCTTTTAAAAATGTCATGCTTGACAAGGAGAATGTGCAAACAGTTGTTTTTGATGAGATAGACGCTGGAATAAGTGGTCACACCGCGGGAAGACTTGCTGAAAAATTGGAAAACATTTCCAAATTTACACAAATTATTTGTATTACTCACACGCCAGTTGTTGCATCAAAGGGTGATGCGTTTTTGTTGGTTGAGAAAAATGTTATCGAAGATAACACGGTTTCAACAGTCAAGAGTTTGGATAGACAGCAGGCGATCTTTGAAGTTGCAAGGCTGATTGATGGCGGAAAAGATGTTTCAGAAACCGCAATTGAGCATTCTAAAAAACTTTTTGACGCTAAATTTTAATATGTAATTTGTTATAAAAAAATAACTAAGACAAGAAAATCGATCTTGTCTTTTTTTGTTTTTATTAAAAGTTACAGTGCTCGCTTATTCCAATATTCAACAAATTCTTCATTATTGAGACGATTGATTCATACAATAAATCTATAAGGAGTGTTTGTCCAATGCTTGAATTTTTTTCAGATAACTTTTCAGATTGTGTTTTCTTGGCAGTTATGCTTATGGCAATGATTCCAACTATTGAAAGTAAGGTGGCAATCCCTTTTGCTATGGCTGGGCAAATATGGGGCGATAATGTGCTTTCTCCTGGAATGGCATTTTTGAGCTCTTGTTTGGGAAGTATGTTGCCAGCAATTGTCGTCATCTTGCTTGCCCGATTAATTAAAAACAAAACAAGCGGTTTTGTTCATGACAAGTTTGTTTCAAAAATTCAAGAGAAATATAAAACCAAATTTTCCAAGTTAGATAAAAAAGAATCAACCTTCAAAAAATGCTTGCTTTTGTCAACATTTGTTGCTGTTCCACTGCCTTTGACCGGCGTTTATACAGGCAGTTTGATTGCTGGGTTTACCAATCTGAAAATTTGGCAATCATTCGTTTCAATTCTTGTTGGAGAAATCTTATCATGTCTTGCAATTTTGCTTCTTTGTTTGTACTTTGAAAATTCCGCTTTTTACATTTTTATGTTTTCACTTATATTTGTTGCTTTATATTTGATTATTAATGTTGCAATTTTCTTTGCCAAAAAACTTTTAACCAGAAGACATAAAGAGAATGTTGTTAAAAACGATGTTAATTAGAGATATAAGAATTTTAGGAGATAAAAAAAGAAAAGAGATGATTGTTTTGTTCTGCACGAACTAAAATATCTCTTTTCGTTTTTAAGTTAAGTTTTCTCTCTGGAAATCTTAACTTACTTATATAGTGCGTCAAAATTTTTTAAATATGCATTTATTTAGCAAATTTTTTATAAATAAATTTCTTGATGTAGTAATTGACAGGAAATGCAATCAAAAGTCCTAAGATTGGCACCAGGAGGGTGGTTAAGAATTCTCCCATTGTTTCATATTGCATTCCACAAATGATGTTGATTACCAAAACAACGATTGATGCCAATACAAAAACTGCCCAGTTTATTATGCTGTTGTAAATTAATACTGCTTTTTTGCTTATTGAAACTTTGTAAACAATCAATGTGTAAATGAAATATACAAGGAAGAGAATAGGCAGGGTGTAATACATGAAATTGGTCTCTGCTTTAGTCAAACCTACCGCGCTCAAAATTCCATAAAGCACTCCACAACCAACGCCAGCCAAAAGAAGCAATATCGCAGAATTTATGAATTTGAGCAGGTTGGTGTTGTGATTTCTTTCGACTGATGTTTTCTTATATTCCTTGAAATCAATGCCGTGTCCAGAATAGTACTTTTTCAAAGTTCCATAGTCTGCAAAACTTTCCATATCTGAATAGTTTTGACTTTCTTCAGTTTGTGGAATGTATTCAGCTTGTTTTTTCTCTTTTTTACGTTCAAAGAGTTTTGCCATCATGTCTTTGTAGGTAGGTTCCAAATTGCTGTCACGCTTTGGTGCAGGCAAATTGTCATCATAGATGTTAACTTCGATGTTTGGTGGGGTAATCTTCTTTTGAATTGGAATTTGGCTTTCGTCAATTCTTGGGTTTGTGATGAAAATGGCGTCATCTTTGCGTTCTTCTTCTCCACTCACAACATCTTCTGAGATTTCTTCTTTCTTATAAGAAAAACCACTGTCAATGCCGGTTTGTGATGCATTTTCGTTTGTTTGTGATTGTCCAAATGTTGCAGGTTGCTGAATGTTGTCAAATCCGTTTTGTCTTGCATTCAACATTGACTGTTTAAGTTGTTCGATTCTTGCTTTTTGAATTTCTCTATCTTCAGCATTTTCATAAACAACAGACATTTCAATCTGGTTTTCAGAGAAAGATTTTTTCTTTCTATATTTCTTGAGTTCGCTTGAAGTGTCATACAATCTTCTGTTTTGTTCTTCTTGGAAAGGGGTAAGGGTCAATTTTTCGTCTTCATCCAAGAGTTTTGCATCGTCCTTTATCTCTTCTGTCTCTGGTTGCTGTGGATAGGAATTGGTTTCAAGGATGTTTTGATAATATTGAATTTTTTCATAATCTTGATCTTGAGTGTTTTCATTAAATTCTTCTGCCGAATTTGAGTCTTTTTGTGTGTCGTTGTTTTCGGCAGAGTTGTTAAATGAGAAAGTTTCGTTCTCATTTTCAACAGTTTCAGTTTGTTCAGGTTGATATGAGAAGAAATCCATTTGATTTTCAACAACCCCATCGTCCTCATTGGTTTGTTGGGCGCTTATTGTTTGTGAGTTTTTGTTTTCTTCGTTCTTAACCATATTAAAAATGCTGTCTTGTTGCAAAAAGATAGGCTTGTCTTCTTTCGTGGTTTCTTGATCGGTTGAGTTATATCCACTTGAAACAGCGTTGTCGCTTAAATTAGAGCTTGTCTCTTCGCTGGTTTCTTTTTCTGTGTTGAATTGCATACCTTCAAATTCTGGAGCAAGTTGTTCCAAAACTTTCTTACCTTCATTTGTTATGGTGTAGTAGTGTCTTTTGCCACCAAATTCGCTTTCTCCCCAATATGAAGATGAAACCAAACCTTTCTTTTCCATTCTTGTCAAACATGAATAAAGGGTTGGCTTTTTCATTATATAATTTCCGCCAGTTCTTTGAGAGATAAATTCTATGATTTCCAAACCATATTTGGAACCATGTGAAAGGCTGTCTAATACCAAAAATTGAATTTGACCATTTGAATTAAATGCCATATTACAATTCTCCTATAACAAAATTATATATATACAAACAATATTTGTCAAATAAATTAAGGGGTATTATGCAAAAAAATTTAATTGCATACTATAACAAAATATTATGGTGATATGCAACATAAGACACAAGATATGGTGGTAATATGCAAAAATTGATCAAATATTTGGACAAAGTCAAAATCTTTTGATTTTTGATTTCAAAAGTGTTATCATATAGGCATGAAAATCAAACTTATCAAAGAACAAAGAAAAACGATTGCTCTGAAAGTGATTGACAGTGAGAATGCCATTTTGAAAGCCCCAAAAAGCATCAGTGACAAAAAGATTGAAGAGTTTTTGAAGAGCAAGGCGAATTGGCTGAATCGTGTTACAAAAAGAATGAAAGAAACAGAACAGTTTTCTACTGCTTTCGACTTTGAAAAATTTATTTATCTTGATGGGAAACAATTCATTTCCACAAATGAAATCAGCATTGGTTTTGAGAAGTTGAGCGCAAAGAACAAATGGGAAGAAATAAGGAAATATTATTTGTCATTGTTTTGGAAACTGGAAGAACTTGCAGATAAGTTGTCAAAAGAGACAGGGCTTAAATTCAAAGAAATTAAGCCTTCTAATTCTGTGCGTGTTTGGGGAAGTTATAATTCAAAAGGACAGATGAAATTGAACTTCAAACTGCTTGTTTTGCCAGAAAGGTTGATTAGGTATGTTATTTATCATGAATTGTGTCACAGCATTCATATGAATCACAAACCACAGTTTTGGAAAGACTTGGAAAAACTTTGTCCTAATTACAAAGCACTTAAGAAAGAGCTTAGTCAATTTTCATTTGTTCTTAAGACAGCTTTCTAAAAGTATTAAAAGATCTGGCTTTATGGTCAGATTTTTATTTTTGAATATGGCATATTTTTTCAAATATTACAAAGACTAAAAGCAGTTATGAAAAAATATTCTATTACATTTTTCTCTTTGTTTTTAATTGTTTTTCTTTGCTGTTCTATATATTTTCCATTGCAGGAAATTATGAGTTTGGAAAATGGTTTTTTGGTTGAATTAAACGACATTGAGTCGGTCAATGAAAATAAGACGTTTGGCGACTTTTTCAAGGCTGAATTGAAGGAAAAAGAAAAGATTGTTGGTGGACAAAAAGTCAAACAGGGAGAAGTGGTATTCAAACTGTTTGGATTCATTCCAATTAAAAAAGTTGATGTTGTCTTGGCAAGCGATGATGAATATTATGTTGGTGGGGTTCCGATTGGACTTTCTATATGCTCTGACGGAGCAATTGTTGTCAGTGAAGAAAATGACATTGTAACTTCTTTGAAAGAGGGAGACATTATCACGCAGATTAACGGACAAGAGATTGAAAGTTTAAGCCAAATTGAGGATATTTTGCAGGAAAGCGGAGAAGAAGCGGAAGTTAAGTTTCTAAGGAAAAACAAGGAGCTCAAGACTCTGATAAAAACCACTAGAGATGAAAATTCTGGAAAACTTAAACTAGGTTTGTGGGTCAAAGACGACATAACTGGAGTTGGAACTTTGACATTTGTCAACAAGAAAACCAAGGAATATGGAGCTTTGGGGCATCCGATTGTCGAAGCAAATAGTGGGAATGTTGTGCCTGTGGCAAATGGCAACATTTATGAATGCAATTTGATCGGTATAAACAAAGGAAAAAGAAATGCTCCAGGAGAACTGAGATGTGTTTTTGTTTCAAATTCCAAAAGCAAGGGAACGATTGAAAACAATTCCAAATTTGGTATTAATGGTGTTTTGAGTGATGTTAAGGGGCTTGTTGACGAGAATGTCACTGCAAAACTTGGTGGACGACTGGGTGTGAAAATGGGAAAAGCCTACATTGCTTCAAGCATCAGTGGAATCAGAGAAGAATATGAAATTGAGATAATAAAAGCAAACTATCAAAAGTCTGCCGATGACAAAAGCCTTGTTTTCAGAGTTAAAGACAAGCGTCTGCTTGAAATGACAGGGGGGATTGTCCAGGGTATGAGTGGTTCTCCAATCATTCAAGACGGGAAAATTGTTGGTGCTGTGACGCACGTGTTTTTAAATGACCCAACAAAGGGTTATGGTGTCTATGTTGATTGGATGGTGTAAATAAATTATGAGCAATAAAAAATACCATATATAGTGTATTATGCCAAATAATCACAACTTATATGGTATTATGCAATGACTTAATCATCATTATGAATTTTGACTACGTTTGCGACAGACTTTCTCATATCTTCACTGATTGCTGCGTAGTGTTTTCTGGTTGTGTTGACATCTTTATGTCCCAACACATCGGCGACAATGTAGATGTCTTTTGTTTCTCTATACAAATTTGTGCCAAAAGTGGAACGAAGTTTGTGTGGAGAGATTTTTTTCAAAGGACTTCCCTCTTTTGCAAACTTTTTGACAAGATTTTCCACTGCACGAACACAGATTCTTTTGTTTTGAAGGGAGACAAACATGGCGTTTTCATCTTCGTTGAGTTTGAGTGTTTCTCTTTTTCTGAGCCATTCCTGCAGGGCTTCGGCAACTTCTCGAGAGAAATATAAAATGGTCTGATTTCCACCTTTTCTTGTCACTTTGAAAGCATTTTGAGAAAAATCAAAGTCCTCAACATTGAGACCAACAAGCTCGGAGATTCTTATGCCAGTTCCAAGGAATAAGGTGACAATGGCGTTATCTCGCTCTTGGGTGTTTTTGTTGTAATGTTTTTGTCTTTCTGTGAAGGTTGTTGGTGATTGAACGGCATCAAGCATACGCTCAACTTCGTCTTGTTCAAGTCTTATGATTTCTTTGTTGTGAAGTTTTGGAGTCTCAACTTTGCTGGCAACATTGGCCTTTATCAAATCATGATTGAAAAGATATTTGAAAAAACTTCTGATGCTTGCAAGTTTTCTGGCTTTTCCCTTTTCTGTGTTTTTAATCATCTTGTTCTCATCGTTTTGATAGAAAGACAAATATGAGAGAAAATTTTCTATGTTTCTTGATTGAATTTGATTTAAGTCATCAAGAGTGATTTGAATCTTTGGTTTTCTGAAGACATATTTTTCCAAATAATCAAAAAAGACACACAAATCCATGGCATAGTTCACACGGGTTAGGCTGGAAGTGTTGTTTTCAATTCCCGTGAAGAAATCATAGCAATATTCAGGCAAAGTGGAAAGATAGTTTCCAATTCTCTGCATATTTAACAAATCTCTTTTTTCATAATAAGACAATTTACTCATGTTTTTATTATAGCAAAAATAAAATAAAAATCAAACAAATGAAAAATAAAGTTATGTAAATAAGAAACTTTTCTTTGCTTTGGCTAACTTGCTTTGTTCTATATTTAGTTTTTCTTTTGCATAACACTCACAACATCTTGATTTATCTAATTTATATCACAAATTTTTGGAGATTTTGTGATTATTTGCAAATAAAAATAATTTTTTGGGGTTCTTGAGGGTTGACAATAGGCATAATCTTGCAATTTTCGACAAAAAATGCCTGTTTATGTGTCAATATTTGTTGCTTTTTGCTCTTTGATATGCTAAAATCTATCAGTTAAACAACGGAGGTAAAAATGTTTAGTGTAAAAAAAGAAAATACAAAAGTAGAAATTGACTTGTCTATTGACAATGTTGAATGGGAAAAAGGGGTTCAACAAGTTTATGAATCCTCAAAAAGCAAATTTAATATTGAAGGTTTTAGAAAGGGACATGCTCCAAGAAAAGTTATTGAACAACTTTATGGTGACAGCGTGTTTTTTGAAGATACTGTAGAAAAATTTGTTAACGACACAATCGGCGAAGTTCTTGCTCAAAACCCAGAACTTGAACCTGTTGCAATGCCAACAACTCAATTTGAAAGTTTCACAGCAAACGATGGTCTCAAAATGAAAATCTTCTTTGATATCGTTCCTGACTTTGAATTGTGCAAATATAAAGATGTTACAATCAAAGTTCACAGCAAAGAAGTGACAGAACATGACATTGAACATCAAATCCATCATCTTCTTGAAGATAACGCAAAGTTTGTTTCTGTTGACAGAGAAATCAAAAACGGCGACAGCGCTTTGATTGACTTCACTGGATACATTGATGATGTTGCTTTTGATGGTGGTGCTGCAAAAGATTATCCTCTTGAAATTGGTTCTCACAGTTTCATTGACAACTTTGAAGACCAACTCATTGGACACAAGAAAGGTGACAAGGTTGATGTCAATGTGACTTTCCCTGAAAACTATCAAGCAGAAGAATTTAAAGGCAAAAAAGCACTCTTTAAAGTTGTTGTCAACGATGTTAGAGAAAAAACTTTGCCAGAGTTCAATGACAAATTTGTTGCTGATACGACAGAATTTGAAACTGTTGAAGAGTATAGAAAAGATTTAACTGCTCATATTCAAGATATGAAGGACAAGCAATTTGAGGATGAATTTGAATACAACATGAGGGAATATTTGCTTGCAAACACTAAGGTGGAAATTCCTGAAGTTATGGTGGAAAACGCAGTTAACGACGACGTTCAAAGAATGAGAGATGCTCTTGGTGCATATAATATCACTTTGGAAGACTATCTCACTCAAACTGGTTCTAACTTGCAAGACTATTTGAAAGGTGCAAAAGAAAGAACTTTGAAGATGATCAAGACTCGTTATATCTATAGAAAACTTCTTGAAGAAAACAAAATCGAAGTTTCTGCAAAAGAACTTGAAGAAGCAACAAAGGGAATGAAAGACAGTCACGAAATCGTTAGAAAAGAAAACGAACTCTTGCTTGACAAACTTCACAAATTCTTGAAAGAAAACAACAAATTGGAAATTATCCAAGAAGAACAACATTCTTGCCCTAATTGCTAATTTGATTTGACTTTGTTTTGTCACGCAAGATAAACCAAAATTTAAGTTAAGTTGAAAATGGAGGTGTTTTTATGTTGATACCTATGGTTGTTGACCAAACAGGTGCAAGTGAAAGATCTTATGATATCTATTCCAGACTTTTGGAAGACAGAATCATCTTTTTGACCGGCGAAATTACTGATGCAACTGCCAATGTTGTCATTGCACAACTTATCTATTTGGAAGGCAAAAACCCAGACAAAGATATATTCTTGTATATCAACAGTCCAGGCGGATCTGTCAGTGCCGGAATTGCCATCTATGACACTATGAACTACATCAAATGTGATGTTTCAACAATTTGTGTTGGTCTTGCTGCTTCCATGGGAGCTTTCTTGCTCTCAAGTGGCGCAAAAGGAAAGCGTTTTGCTTTGCCTAACAGCGAAATTATGATTCATCAACCTCTTGGCGGAACTCAAGGGCAGGCAAGTGACATTGAAATTCAGGCTAAGCATATGAAAAAGACTAAGAATATGCTCAACAAAATTCTCAGCGAAAACACAGGCAAGTCTTTGGAAGAAATTGAGAAAGATACTGACAGAGACAACTATATGTCCGCTGAAGAAGCCAAGAAATATGGTTTGATTGACAACATCTTTGTCACTCGTAAAGCAAATAAAAAATAAGGGGATAGCATGAAAGATATCGAAATGTGTGCTTGTTCTTTTTGTGGCAGACCGCAAAAAGCAGCAAAAAAATTGATTGCAAGTCCAAATGGAGATGCCTTTATTTGTGATGATTGCATAAGAATTTGTGCTGACATCATCAAAGAAGAAAATATGAAACTTAGGGTCTTCAAAGATTTGGTGTTGCCTTCTCCAAAAGAAATCAAAAAGAGTTTGGACAGTTTCGTAATTGGTCAAGAACAGGCAAAGAAAGTGCTTTCTGTTGCTGTTTTTAACCATTATAAAAGAATTAATTATAACGAACACAACAAAGCAAACAAGAAAAACAAAGAAAAAGAAATCGATTCTCAAAATGTTGAACTTGAAAAAAGCAACATCTTGATGATTGGACCAACTGGTTCTGGGAAGACATTGCTTGTCAGAACTTTGGCAAAAATCCTTGATGTTCCGTTTGCGGTTGCTGATGCGACAACTTTGACAGAGGCCGGATATGTGGGCGAAGATGTTGAAAATGTCCTTTTGAAACTCATTCAAAATGCTGACTATGACATTGAAAAGGCACAGAGAGGCATCATCTATATTGACGAAATCGACAAATTGGCAAGAAAAAGTGAAAACCGCTCTTTGACCCGTGATGTAGGCGGTGAGGGAGTGCAACAAGCACTTTTGAAAATCATTGAAAGCACAATTGCAAGTGTTCCACCACAAGGCGGAAGAAAACATCCACATCAAGAAATGCTTCAAATTGACACCACAAACATTTTGTTTATTTGTGGTGGTGCTTTTGTCGGGCTTGATGACATCATTCACAAAAGACTTTCAACTTCTGCAATTGGTTTCAACGCAAACATCAAAAATTCAGAAGAAAAAGCAAAATTGGACTATTCAAAAGATGTTCAACCTGATGATTTGATTAAGTTTGGTCTCATTCCAGAATTTGTTGGAAGACTCCCAATCATCACAGGGCTTGACGACCTTGATGATAAGGCTCTTCAGAGAATTTTGGTTGAACCAAAAAATTCTTTAATCAAACAATACAAACAAATGTTCAAAATTGATGGTTTTGACATTGATTTTGATGATGATGCAATTGCCTATGTTGCTCAAAAGGCGATTGATTTGAAAACTGGAGCAAGGGGAATCAGGACAATCATGGAAACAAAGATGTTGGAACTTATGTTTGACTTGCCTGATCCTAAAGTTTATGACAAAATCATCATCACAAAAGGGTTTATCGAAAATGGTGAACCACCGATTCTTGTTGAAAAGAAAAAAGAATCTGATGCTGAGGCTGTTTGATGAAGAAGAATGTTTTTTGAATTAACATCACATTAATTGTAAAATTTCGCTGGCATTACGCTGGCGATTTTTTATGCGTAAATTCAGTATTGACAAGCAAATGGCTTTGTGTTAAACTCTTAATAAAGAGGGTGGAAGATGGAAAAGGTAAACAGAGTTCACAAAATCAAATTGGGTGATTTGAGCAGAGCGTTGAATCAAGTGACTGGTGGGAGTTCTTCTGACTACACAGGTTATGTATGTAAGGTGACTGCACATTGGGAATATCTCAAAGTGTTCAGAGATCAAGATGCAGAAAATGAAGAAGATATCAAAAAAATTATAAGAAATTGCAAAATTTATATCAGTGTTCGTTTTGAAAGAAAGTGTGTTGTTCCAAAAGGATTTGAATACGAAGAAAAATTTTATCCGACAGTAAATTTCGACAAAATGCCTGTTTATCTTTGTGATAAGGTGGGAAATGATGCTCATGTTTATGACTTTATCAAAACCAATTTTGAACCTTCTGAACAAGAAAATTCTTTGCATGGACTCAGAGCTATCATTGAAGATAAGCCTGCTTTTATTGCACTGGATTGCAACAGACTGAATCCGAGAAATCTTACGGTTACATTGAAAGATTCGGATATTGCAAGAAAAAATCCTGCAACTAGAAAAGTCTTGAATGATGCCATTGCGGTGATTGAATCTGAAGCCAAAAGAGAACTTGGTGACAGATAAAAAACTTGCGATTTGTTTGTGTTTTGATTGGTATTTATAAAAATATTTAATAAATATTTGACAAAGAAGTCAAAAAAAGGTAAACTTTTTATGTAAGTAAGTTTGCCTTTTATTTTTCGTCATATTGGCAACAAAACTTATTAAAAAGGGGAATATAGTATGAGTGGTATTTTGTTAAATGTCTCTCCTGCTATCGTGTCGGTTATATCGGTTGTATTATTCCTTGTTGGACTTGCCATTGGGCTGGTAGTATATAAAATTTATAGCAGTAAAAAAATTGAAAAAAACAAATCTAATGCTATTAAGATTATTGAAGATGCGTATGCAGAAGCTAAGACAATAAAGAAAGAGGCTATCATTGAAAGCAAAGAACAGGCTCAAAAATACAAAGATGAAGTTGAGCTAGAAGTGAAAGAAAGACGTGCCGAGGTTGTTAAACTTGAAGAGCGTCTCAACCAAAGAGAAGAATATATAGAGAAAAAAGAACTTGCTGCAGACAAGAAAAATGAACAACTTGACGAAGAAAAGAAAGAAATTGTTTCAATGAAAGAAAATTTGGAAAAATTGAAGCAAGAACAAGAAAGTTTGAAGGAGCAGATTTTGGAAGAACTTGAAAAAACTGCCAAACTTTCCAAGCAAGAAGCAAAAGATATGCTTATTGCAAACATGAAAAATGATGCACAAAAAGAAGCTGCTGTCATCGTTAAGAAAATTGAAGATGATGCCAAAGAAGAAGGGGAAAACAAGGCTCGTTGGATCATCGGCCAAGCACTTCAAAGATGTGCAACTGAAACGGCTAGTGAAATGACAGTTTCTGTTGTCTCTCTTCCAAATGACGAAATGAAAGGAAGAATTATTGGTCGTGAAGGGAGAAATATCAGAGCAATTGAAGCCGCAACAGGTGTTGAACTTATCGTTGATGACACTCCTGAGACAATCACAATTTCAGGATTTGATCCAATAAGAAGAGAGGTTGCTAGACTTTCTCTTGAGAAATTGATTGCCGATGGAAGAATTCATCCAACAAGAATTGAAGAAATTGTTGAAAAGATGCAAAAAGAAGTTGACAGAATCATCAAACAAGCTGGTGACGAAGCTTGCAATGAAACTGGCATTTTCAACTTGAATCCTGAACTTGTGAAAATTCTTGGGCGTTTGAAATATAGAACAAGTTATGGACAAAATGTTTTGAAACATTCCATTGAAACTTCCATCATTGCAGGGCTTCTTGCAAGCGAAATGGGAGCAAACATCAAAGTTGCAAAACGTGGTGGACTTTTGCATGATCTTGGGAAAGCTCTTGATCATGAAATGGAAGGAACTCATGTTCAACTCGGTGTGGAATATGCAAGAAAATATGGAGAAAGCGAAGCAGTTGTTCACTGCATTGAAGCACATCACTTTGATGTTGAATTCAAATCAATTGAGGCAGTTATTGTTCAGGTGGCAGATGCAATTTCAAGTTCAAGACCTGGTGCAAGAAGAGATAGTTTTGAGAACTATATCAAACGTTTGCAACAACTTGAAGAAATTGCAAATGGCTTTGAGGGCGTTGATAAGTCATATGCCGTTCAAGCGGGAAGAGAGGTGAGAATTATTGTTAAACCTGACCAAATCTCCGACAGTCAGGCGATGTTCTTGGCAAAAGATATTGCAACAAAGATTGAAAATGAAATGCAATATCCTGGACAAATCAAAGTCAATGTCATCAGAGAAAGCAGATTCACAGAAACTGCGAAATAATGTTGGTATGCAAACGGTTTGATTTTGAATAATTTGTTATTGAAATTCGAAACCGTTTTGACATATAAAATATAAAAGGAGTAAAAAAATGGCAGAAAAAAAGAAAAAATCGTCATCTTCAAGTTCAAGCTCAAATTCAAAAACTGTGACTAAATCAACACGCACTTGGTCATCAACAAAAATTTTGGACTGTGTTGCTTACTTTGCAATTATGTTCATTGCAATTGCTTTGATTTTGAGATTGATTTTCAAGGAAAACAGCCCACAAGTTGCCAGCGCTTTCCAATCAATTGGTGAGTGTCTTGCTTACATCATTGCAATTTGGCTTGGTTTCTATTGGACTAGAAGAAAGAGAAATATCTGGTGGTTAATTTGCTGGATTGTTGCAACAGTTGTTATTGTCGTTATCTATATTTTTGCTCTTATCTAATAGGTTGACATCAAGTCAATATTTTACGAGGGAAGAATGGCTTATATAATCACAATCGTTGCCATTGTGTTGGCAGGCATTTTTGCTATCTTGGTTAATGTTTGGGCAGGTTTTGCTTATTTTGTGCTTGCCATTCTTCTTTTGTTGTCTTTGTTTTGGGGCTGTTGGCAGATCTATAAATATTTCACGGATTTTCAAAAGGAATTGGAAGAAAGATTTAAGATTTTTAGGGCTGAAACAGTCAACAATAAACAAACAACAGCAGAATATTTTGACAGTAATGTTGCTCAATTTAAAAAAGAGTTCTCCAAGAAAACACTGAAAGACAAAATCATCAAATGGTTTGTGATTGTGTTTTGTTTTGCTTGTGCTGTTGCATTTTTGCTTGGAATGATTTTCTACTAAAATTAAGAAAACAAATCTTTTATGGTTTGTTTTTTTATTGCATTTTGTGATTATTTGAACAAATCATTTTGATAAGTTTGAATTTTTTGGTATACTTTATGATATTGGTTTTAGGGGTTTGTATGTTATCTAAAGTTCAAAGTTTTGGTTTGACTGGCATTGATGGATTTTTAACTCAAATAGAAACAGATATAATTGGTGGTGTCCCTCATTTTGAAATTGTTGGACTTGGTGATACTGCTGTTAAAGAAGCGAAAGATAGAGTTAAATCCGCAATAAGAAACTCTGGTTTTGAATATCCTGTCAAACATTATACAATTAATCTTGCACCTGCTGATGTCAAGAAAGAGGGACCATTTTATGATCTCGGAATTGCAGTTGGAATTTTGTCTGCATCAGAACAAATAAAAACGAAAAAATATAAAGATTTCATTTTCATAGGCGAGTTATCTTTGGACGGAACGATCAAGAAAGTTCGTGGAGTTTTGCCAATTCTTATCAGTGCAAGGAACATGGGATACACGAAGTTTATTTTGCCAAAGGAGAACAGTGAAGAGGCGAAATTTATTTCAGGAATGGAAATTTATGCCTTTTCTAATTTGAGAGAAGTTGTTGAGTTTTTGAATGGCGAGAATCAAGTTACATTTGAAAGATTGGAAACAAAATCTTTTGAAGAAGTTGCAAAAACAAACAACAACAAATTGGACTTTGAAAATGTCAAGGGACAGGCATCAGCAAAGAGAGCATTGGAGATTGCTGCGGCTGGTGGTCATAATGTTTTGATGATTGGTCCGCCAGGAAGTGGAAAGAGTATGCTTGCAAAGTGTTTCTCTGGAATCTTGCCAGACCTGACATTTGAAGAAGCACTTGAAGTGACAAAAATTCATTCCATTGCGGGTGAACTTGATTTGAAGAAGGGAATAATCACAGAAAGACCTTTCAGAACACCACATCACACTGCATCAACTGTCAGTATGACTGGTGGTGGCAATCACAGCAAACCAGGAGAAATCAGTCTTGCACACAATGGAGTGCTTTATTTGGATGAATTTCCAGAATATTCAAGGCATTTGATTGAAACATTAAGACAACCGCTTGAAGATGGGAGCATTACTGTGGCAAGAGCAAATCAAACGGTGACATATCCTGCAAGTTTCACTCTGATTGCCAGCATGAATCCTTGCCCATGTGGAAACTATGGTTCAAAGGACAGAGAGTGCAAATGTTCGCCGGCACAGATACATAAATATTTGTCCAAAATTTCTGGGCCAATTATGGACAGAATTGACATTCATGTTGAAGTTGACAATATCTCTTATTCTGACTTAAACAAAGAGCAGAAAGAAGAGAGTTCTGCAAGCATCAAACAAAGAGTGGATAAGGCTAGAAAAATTCAACTTGAAAGATTTAAAAATTCTAAGACATTTTCAAATTCCAAAATGAGTGTTCCCCAGACTAAGAAATTCTGTTCACTTTCAAAAGAATGTCAAAGTTTGATGGAACAGGCATTTACAAGTTTGAAGTTGAGTGCAAGAGCACATGATAGAATTTTGAAGGTTGCAAGAACAATTGCTGACCTTGCTGGAGAAGAAAACATTCAACCACAGCACATTGCAGAAGCAATTTCATATCGTGGACTTGACAGAAAATATTGGAATATATAAATAAAACAGCATTAATAGAAAGGAGAAAAGGTTGTTATCAGATAAAGATAGATTGTTGGTGTTTTTATCAGCTTTTGAATTATCAATAAAAAAGCAGGAGAGCATTTTGGACTCTCTTGAAGATTTTTCTGTTGATAGTATGCTGAGAAACTCTAAGGTTTTGAGCATCTTGACAACAGAAGAATATCATAAACTTGTGTCAAGCTATGACAAAAGAGTTCTTGACTCTTCAATTGATAATATGCAAAGAAATGGCATTGAAATTGTGACAATTTTTTCTGATGAATATCCTGAAAAATTAAGAGATTTGCCAGACAGACCATTGATTTTGTATGCTAGGGGAGACTTAAGTCTTGCAAATCAAAAATCTGTTGCAGTTGTCGGCACACGTATGCCATCGAATTATGGCAGAATTGTGACAGAGAAATTTTCAGAAAAACTTGCACAAAGTGGATTGGTTGTGGTTAGTGGTCTTTGCTATGGAGTTGATGAAATCGCACACAAAAGGACTCTTGCGGTTGGTGGAAAAACAATTGCTGTTGTAGGCAGTGGATTTAACAACATATATCCAGCCACAAATACAACACTTTCTTTGGAAATCGCAGAAAAAGGATTGTTGCTTTCTGAATATCCACCATCTTTCAAACCAAAGAGATACACTTTTCCGCGAAGAAACAGAATCGTTGCCGGACTTAGCGACGGAGTTTTGATTGTTGAAGCGGGGATTAAGAGTGGAACAATTCACACAAAAGAATATGCCTTGGAATACGGCAGGGATATCTTTGCCGTTCCTGGCAACATAACCAGCAACAAAAGCGAATTGACAAATCAACTTATCAAATCTGGTCAGGCAGAATGTGTGTTGTCTGCTGATGAGATTGTTGATTTCTACGGAATGAAGAAAGCAGAGAAGCAAAAGGTGTTGACACTGAGTTTTGATGAAAAAGCAGTTGTTGACGCGCTGTCTGACGGAGAAAAAGATTTTGATTACTTGTCAAGAAAAACCAAAATTCCTGTTAATATTTTAAACAGTTGTTTGACAACATTGGAAATTCGTGGTTTAATAAGAAAGTTGCCAGCGCAATGTTACGCTTTGATTTGATTGGGCAATCAATCATAGCAGTGAGCGGAAAGGAATTTACAAATTGGTTTTGTATATTCTTAGAAAGGCGACTTTTGATTACATAAAAAGCGAAAAGGAGTTTAAATTTTGAAACTTGTTGTTATAGAAGCCCCAGCAAAAAGGGACACATTGAAAAAATATCTCGGAGATGGTTACGAAGTGTTTGCCACAAAAGGACATATCAGAGATTTGCCAGCAAAATCATTTGCTATTGATTTAAACAATAATTATGAACCACACTATGAAAACAATCCTGATAAGAAACAACTTATTGAGGAACTCAAGAGCAAAGCGAAAAAAGCTGATGAAGTTTTGATTGCAACCGACCCTGATAGAGAAGGGGAGGCAATTTCATGGCACGTTGCTCATGTTTTGGGATTGGACCCAAACACAAAGTGTCGTATTCAATTCAATGAAATTTCAAAGAAAGCAGTTTTGAAAGCATTGACAGAACCAAGAGCGATAGATTTGAATCTTGTCAATGCTCAACAGGCAAGGCGTGTTATGGACAGAATTGTGGGCTATAAACTTTCTCCAATTCTTTCCAAAAAAATCGCCCCAAAACTTTCAGCAGGAAGAGTTCAATCTGTTGCTTTGAAACTTGTTGTTGACAGAGAAAAAGAAATTCAAAACTTTAAACCGGAAGAATATTGGACAGTTACTGCTGAGCATGAAAAAGACGATATTAAATTCAAATCTTCTTTGACATCTTATAAGAACAAGAAAATCAAACCAACAAACAAAGAAGAAGTTGAAAAGATTTTGTCCGCAATCAAAGGTCAGAATTTTGTCGTTGAAAGCATAACAAAGAGAAGAACAAAGTCTCATGCACTTGCACCTTTCACCACAAGCACAATGCAACAAGATGCTTTGAACAAACTTGGAATGAGTTTGAAAAGAACCACTGCATCTGCACAAGAGTTGTATGAAGGCGTTGAAGTCAAGGGCGAAGGCAAGATTGCTCTTATCACATACATCAGAACTGACTCTACAAGAGTTTCCATTGAGGCACAAAATGCTTGCCGTGATTTTATCGTTGAGAAATACGGAAAAAATTACATTCCAGAAAAACCAAACATCTATGCATCAAAGAAAAATGCACAAGATGCACACGAAGCTATCAGACCTATTTCAATGCAAATCACACCAGAGAAAGTTAAAGATTCTCTTTCAAAAGATAATTACAGACTTTATAAACTTATTTATGAACGCTTCATTGCAAGCCAAATGAGTGAGGCGGAATATTCAAACGTCAATGTCACATTCAATGTGAATGACTACAATTTTAAGGCTGTTGGAAAGACTCTTGAATTTGCGGGTTATACTGCAGTTTATAAAGAATATACCGATGATGAAAAACAAGAAATAAGCAAACTTCCAGTCCTTAATGAAGGGGAAAGTGTCAAAGTTCTGAAAATTACTGAAGAACAAAAATTCACAAAACCACCAGCAAGATACACTGAAGCAAGTCTTGTGAAGGCAATGGAAGAAAAAGGAATTGGTCGTCCTGCAACTTATGCTGCAACCATTACAATTTTGACGGCAAGAAATTATTGCACAAAAGAAGGCAGATATCTTGTTCCAACCGAGCTTGGAACAAAAATCACTGAATATCTTGAAAAGTTCTTCCGTGGCGTAATTAATGTGAAATTTACGGCTCATATGGAAAACCGTTTGGATGATATTGCTGAAAACAAAGATGATTGGCACAGTGTTGTCGACAGTTTTTGGAATGGTTTCAAAGATTTGCTTGCAAATGCTGATGCAAGCAGTGTGACTATGAAATCTCAACCAATTGAAACTGACATCGTTTGCGACAAGTGTGGACATAAGATGGTTATCAGAGAAGGGAGATATGGCAAGTTTTTGGGTTGCTCAAATTTCCCTAAATGTAAGAATGTCAAGCCTCTTGAAGATGACTCCAAAAAACCAGTTGGAAAATGCCCAGACTGTGGAAAGAATGTGTTTGCATTTAAGACCAAAAGAGGGAAAATTTTCTATGCTTGTGAAGACAAAGAAGGTTGTCATTTCATGAGTTGGGATATTCCTACAGGTGACAAGTGTCCTGAATGTGGGAAATATCTCATCAAAAAAGGAAAGAAAATCAAGTGTTCATCTTGCAAATATGAGGTTCCAGCAGAAGAATGATTGAAAACATCACACCAAAATTTTCAAAGAAGCCAATAAAAATTGTTGGTTGTGGGTTGGCAGGTGCAGAAATTGCTTTTATTCTTGCCAACAATGGTTTTGATGTGCATATTTTTGATTGCAATTTTGAAGATAAAAAAGAAAGAAATGTCATTTCTGATGAGGAAATTGCACTTGGTGCTGACAAAAGTCCGAATCAGCAGGGTGATGGACAAGAAAGACATTACAATGACATTTATGACACATATTTGACGGACAACATGAAATATGAACTGGAGTGTTTGAACAGTCCTCTTATTTCTGTTGCTAAAAGATATGATTTCAATGATTTTGGATTTGTTTATGATGATAATTTCATGAGTAAAGTCAAAGAATTGTTGTTGTCAAACCAAAAAATTAAAATTTTCAACATGAAGATTGATACAATAAACGAAACAGAAACAACGGTCATTGCAACGGGGCACAACACAGAGAAAGTGTTGCTTGATGAATTGGAGAAATATGTTGGAAAATTTCATATCTGTTATTTTCAGCCAGAGAAAATGGTTGTTGATGCCACTACGGTTGATTTAAACAGACTCAACTTTGTCTCTGACGATGTTTGTTACATCAATCTTACTGAAGAGGAATATAACAATGTCTATAAGACAATAATTGAGTTGGATAAGGAATATGTCATGCCATCTGAGATTGCAGACGAAAAACAAATTTCCATAGAAAACACTGCAAGAAGAGGGCAGGGTGGACTTAGAAATGCGATTTTTAGGCCATATTTCAACGGAGAAATCAGCCAGCAAAAAAGACCTTACGCAAGTTTAAAATGCAGTTATAATGACAAGGAGAATGTTTTAATTTTTGAGGAATTCTTTTCTGCTTTTGATGATGAAGACCAAGAGAAAATTATTAAAAATATTGATGTTTTAAAAAATTGCCAGGTTGTAAGATTTAGCAAGATTAAAAGAAAAACCTTCTTGTTGACTCCAACTTGTTTAAATCAAAATTTACAAATTTTGGGACATGAAAATGTCTATGTTTGCGGAGGACTTGCTGGACTTGCTGACGCTTTTGAAGTTTTGCTAATGGCAAACTATTGTGCATACACAATTATCGCAGAAAGAAAAAACAAACTGGGTGTGGAGCTTTTGAGAGACAAAACTTGCATCAGTGTTATACTTGACAATTTACTTAAAAAAAGTGTTATAAATTTTAGGTTATTCAATCTGAAATATGATATAATCAATAAAGAAGACAAGGACTTGCAACTTTTCAGTAAGCAAGTTGAAGTTCAAAAATTCTTATCTAAATCGCAAATTGAGAAATTTAAGGAGAAATTTTATGGAAAGTATTTTTAGAGGTACAACTATTTGTGCTGTTAAAAAAGATGGAAAAATCTGTGTTGCAGGTGATGGACAAGTCACTATGCAAAACAGCATCATTTTCAAAAGCAACGCAAGAAAAGTTAGAAGAATCTATAACAACAGCGTTGTCATTGGGTTTGCAGGGTCTGTTCCTGATGCTTTCTCATTGAGTGAAAAATTTGAAGAAATGCTCAACAAATTTGCTGGGAACTTGCTCAGAAGTGCTGTTGAACTTGCTCAAACTTGGAGAGAAGGAAAAGCAGGTCGTCAACTTGAAGCAATGATGATTGTTGCAGACAAAAAACAAATCTTGATCGTTGACGGAACTGGTGATGTCATCGAACCCCAAGATGATGTTTGTGCAATTGGTTCTGGTGGAAACTATGCTCTTGCAGCAGCAAAGGCACTTGCTCAAAACACCAATTTTTCTGCAAAAGAAATTGCTTATAAGGCACTTAAAATTGCCAGCGAAATTTGTGTTTTCACAAATGATAACATCATTGTTGAAGAATTATAATTTTTCAAGATAAAGGGAGAATAATGTATGAATTACACACCTAAACAAATTGTAACAGAATTAGATAAATATATCGTTGGACAAACCAAGGCAAAAAAGGCGGTGGCTGTTGCTCTTAGAAACAGATACAGAAGAAGCAAACTTCCAGCAGAAGTTCGTGACGAAATCACACCAAAAAACATTGTTATGAGTGGACCTACTGGTGTTGGTAAGACTGAAATCGCAAGACGTCTTGCAAAACTTGTTGGAGCACCATTTGTTAAGGTTGAAGCAACAAAATATACCGAAGTTGGTTATGTCGGCAGAGATGTTGAAAGTATGGTTCGTGACCTTGTTGAAGTTGCTGTCAGAATGGTTAAAGACAAAAAGAAAAAAGAAGTTGAAGATAAAGTTATGCCAATCGTTGAAAACAAGATTGTTGATGCTCTTTTCCAAAACAGAAGAGTTACGATGGTTGATGTCAACAGAGACAACTTGTTTGAAGAATTGCACAGTGGAAAATGTGAAGATGAGGTGATTGAAGTTGTTGTTTTGGAAACTCCAAAACCAATGATGGCAATAGGTGGAAACGAAATCAATCTTGGCTCGATGTTTGACGGTTTGACGCCACAAAGACATAAGAAGAAAAAAATGACTATTAAACATGCAAGAGAAACTCTATTGCAAGAAGAAGCAGACAAAATCATTGATATGGACAACGTGAATGAAGAGGCCATCAGTTTGGCAGAAGAACAGGGGATCATCTTCATTGACGAAATCGACAAGATCATTGGCAAAAGTCAGGCAACAAACAGTGCTGATGTTTCAAGAGAGGGTGTTCAAAGAGACATTTTGCCAATTGTTGAAGGGAGCACAGTTCCAACAAAATATGGAAATGTAAAAACGGACTTCATTTTGTTTATTGCGGCAGGGGCATTCCATGTTGCAAAAATGGAAGATATGATTCCAGAACTTCAAGGAAGATTCCCAATCAGAGTGGAACTTGAAAGTTTGACAAAAGATGATTTTAAGAAGATTTTAAGCACTCCAAAGAATGCGGTGACTGTTCAATATTCAAATCTTTTGAAAGTTGACAACATAAATTTGGTATTCAAAGATGATGCTCTTGACGAAATTGCTGAAATGGCAGAAAAAGAAAACGAAACCAGCGAAGATTTGGGAGCAAGAAGACTTCATACGATCATGGAAGCACTTTTGGAAGATGTTTCCTTCAATGCAACAGGAGAACATCCTATGCTTGACATAATCATTGACAAGAACTATGTTAATAATGTTTTCAAGGATAGACAGAAAAAATTCGACCTTAAGAAATATGTGTTGTAACACTAGAAATTGTTGTGTTATGCAATAAAATATTGAATAATACCACAATATGTTGTGCTTAAATTAAAAAGGAAAATCTATGTGGAAAGATAGAACAAAAGCTCTTATTGGAGATGATGGTGTCAAAAAACTTGAAAACAGCCACGTTGCAGTGATTGGTGTTGGTGGCGTTGGCGGATATGTTTGTTTGATGCTTGCAAGAGCAGGTGTTGGAAGAATAACTTTGGTTGATTTTGACAGAGTTGATGAAACAAACATAAATAGGCAAGTTGTCGCAAATGTAAATACAATAGGTATGCTGAAAACGGAAGTTATGAAAAACATGATCTTAAGCATAAACAAAGACTGCAAAGTTGACATATTTTCAGAAAGATTTTGCGCACTGTTTGCTGATAGATTGTTTTCAAATAAGTTCGATTATGTCGTTGACGCAATTGACAGTGTTTCAGACAAAATTGAATTGATTGTTTGTTGCAAACAACATGGCATCAATATAATTTCAGCAATGGGGGCTGGAAATCGAATTGATATACCACATTTTAAGGTTATGGATATTTACAAAACGTCCAACGATGGTTTGGCGAGAGTGATGAGAAAAAAACTGAGAGAGCAAGGGATTGAAAAACTTGATGTTGTAACAAGCGAAAGTCCAGCAATTAAAAATGATGAAAATAAAAACATCATTGGAAGCATATCATATTATCCTGCAATGTGTGGATGTGTTCTCAGTGCTTATGTTATAAACAAAA
The DNA here is from genome assembly GCA_905195085.1 of uncultured Christensenella sp. Taxonomy (GTDB): domain Bacteria; phylum Bacillota; class Clostridia; order Christensenellales; family UBA1242; genus Caccovivens. Next base: position 80,184 of record CAJJUK010000001.1, on the reverse strand, counting down.
TTTTAAATTAAAAAAAGGGGGATTTGTTATGGAACTTTTGACAGAAAAGAATTTTGAAGAAAAAACAAAAAAGGGACTTGTGGTTGTAGACTTTTTTGCAACTTGGTGTGGACCATGTCGTATGATGGCTCCAATTCTTGAAAATGTTCAGGATGAACTTGGTGATGCTGTGAAAATTTTCAAGGTTGATGTTGACGAAAATGAAAAATTGGCAAGAAGTTTTGGAATCATGAGCATTCCAACAATTTATATCTTTGTTGACGGAGAAATCAAAGAAAAACATATTGGTCTCTGGATGCAAGAAGACTTAACAGAAGCTATCAAAAAATATCTTTAATATATGAAACTTTTATTGATTGTTGTAGGTGATTTTTAATTGTTGCCTATTGACAATCTTTTTTATTGGTGTTAAAATTGTTATATAAAAGGATAAGAGCATGGAAAGAAAAATTTATTTGGATAACGCTTCAACAACTTTTGTTTCTAATGAGGTTTTAAGTGAAATGTTGCCTTGTTTCAATACAATCTATGGCAACGCTGGTTCTCTTCATAGTTTTGGTCGTGACGCCATGGCAATTGTAGACAGAGCGAGAGACAGAGTCAAAGAGGCAATAAACGCAAGTAAGGCCAATGAAATCTACTTCACAAGTGGTGGAACTGAAGCTGACAACTGGGCAATCATTGGTGTTGCTCATGCTTATGAAAAGAAGGGAAAACACATCATAACAAGTCAAATTGAACATCATGCTGTTTTGCATGCGTGCGAACAATTGGAAAAAGAAGGATTTGAAGTGACTTATTTGCCAGTTGACAGCACGGGACTTGTTAAACTTCCAGAACTTTTGCATGCAATAAGAAAAGATACAACTTTGATTTCAATTATGTCAGTAAACAATGAAGTTGGAACAATTCAAAACATCAAGGCAATTGCAAAGATTGCTCATGATTATGGAATCATTTTCCATACTGATGCTGTTCAGGCAATTGGCAACATCAAAATGGACGTTCAAGACATGGAAATCGATTTGATGTCAATGTCTTCTCACAAAATCCACGGACCAAAGGGCGTTGGCGCATTATATGTTAAAAATGGTGTCAGAATTGATCCAATAACTTTTGGTGGAAACAACCAAGAACGAGGAAAAAGAGCCGGAACAGAAAATGTTGCAGGAATTGCTGGATTTGGAAAAGCAATCGAAATTGCAACAAAGAACTATATTATAAACAACAAGAAACTCAAAATGATCAGAGAATATTTCCTTGAAAAATTGTCTGAGAAAGTTCAATTTTTCCAAGTTAATGGACATCCTCATCAAAAATCAAATGCAATTTTGAACATATCATTCTACGGCATTGAAGGAGAATCAATTTTGATGCTTCTTGACCTTGCAGGGATTGCAGTTTCAACATCTTCAGCTTGCACGTCAAAATCACTTTTGCCTTCTCATGTTTTGAAAGCAATGGGAATACCAGATGAAATTGCACAAGGGTCAATTAGAATTTCATTTGGAACAAACATATCAAAGTCAGATGTTGATTATGTCGTTGATGAAATAGAAAAAGTTGTAACAAAGCTTAGGGCAATTTCGCCAATTCAAGCAGGGAGGATTTGATTATGATGTACACAAAAACTGTTTTAGATAGATTTCAAAACCCTCGTAATGCTGGTGGTATGCATGGAGCAAATGCAATTGGGCAGGTTGGAAGTTCCACAACTTGTGGTGATATCATCAAAATGTATTTAAAAATCGATGATAACGGAATGATTGAAAATGCAAAATTCAAAACATTTGGATGTTGCGCAGCGATTGCTTCTTCTGATATCGCTTGTGATTTAGTTAAAGGAAAATCAATAGATGATGCTTTGAAAGTTTCAAACAAAGACATTATTAAAATTTTAGGAGAACTTCCATCTCAAAAAGTTTATTGTGCAATTTTGGCTGAAGAATCCATAAGAGCTGCAATAGAAGATTATTACAAGAAAAAAGAAAAAGAAACAAAAGCGGAAATAAGAAAAACTAAGAAAAAAGCTGAAGTTTCTGTTGAATCTGTTGAAGAAGAATAAAAAATAAAAACATCTGCTAAATTTGGTAGATGTTTTTTATATTCATAACACAGGTATTATGCAAAATAATTTTCAAATAAAATGCTCAAAAAATAAGAATGAACAATTTGTTGCATAACACAATATATAGTTGAATTATTTGTGCATATTACTCAAAATATAGCCTATCTATTCGTAAAACTTGTGTTTTACGAATAGATAGAAAGCAGTATTATGCATTAAAATTTGCGAAATTTAGATAATCCCCAGTCAATTTATGGCCTAATTTCATCAAAAATTTCAACAACCTCTGCGTCACCAACAAACAGAATTTCTTTTGTTTTTTCATTTGATGTTTGTGATTGTGACCAATACTCAACTGCTCGTTTTTTATAATCATTAAATGAAAGACCTTCTCGACTTATCCCTACGCCCTTACAAAAGAAGGCTTCTCCGGTCACTTTCACAGCGACAGCTTGATATGAGTCGCCCTGATTTCTTACTGCAAAATTTTTTGACTTTGATGATGTGTATTTCTTATATTTATTAAAGTTTTCCATCATATCTTCTTTGTGTTCTGATAGATACATACAGAAAAAGCGAGAAGGTAAATTGGGAAACTTTTCTTTTCTGACTTCTTCAAGAGCGATTTCTCTCATAAATAAATCATAGTTTGAGAGAGCCTTTGCTGTTTCAAAAGTCAGATTTCTGTCTCTGAACATTCGTTTTTTCGAATCTTTGAAAGCAAGTTCATGCAATGGTTTTCCATCTAATGTGTATGAAAAATCAAAAATCCTGGATTGTCCATTAATCTCATCTCCAAAATGGAGTTTGTCCCCTACTTTAAAATCTCTATTGGTTGCAATTTGATAAAAGATTTGATCTTTGACTTTCATATTTACCTCACAATTAGAATGTTGCAGTGATCTTATACTTTCTTAAGAAATCTTCTTTAAATTCTGCAAAATAGCCCCCTAAAATGGCCTCTCTTGATTGTTCTGCAAGTCGGATTAAAAATCTTAAGTTATGAATTGACAAAAGCTCTGCCCCCAACATTTCTCCTGCGTTTATCAGATGTCTTATATAGCCCCTAGAGAAGTGTTTGCAGGCATAGCAATCACACCCTTCTTCAATTGGTCTGAAATCTTCTTTGAATGAAGAATTTTTTATGACCATCTTTCCTGTGCTTGAGAATGCTGTTCCATTTCTCGCAATTCTTGTTGGCAAAACACAGTCCATCATATCAACACCTCTTGCAAAGCCTTCAATCAAGCAGTCAGGACTTCCCACGCCCATCAGATATCTTGGCATATCATGTGGAAGAATTGGATTTAAAAAGTCTAGCATATCATACATGACACTTTTCTCTTCTCCGACCGAAAGTCCGCCTATTGCGATTCCACATTTTGCAAATGGTGTGCAGTATTCAACACATTTTGCACGCAAATCTTTATACATATTGCCTTGAACAATTGGGAAAAGAACATGATCTCCTCCCTTATGTTCCTCATAACATCTTTCAAGCCAAATCTTACTTAATTTTGCTGCTTCTTCTGCCTCGGCATAAGTTGCCCCTGCTTCCGTGCATTGGTCAAGAGCCATATTAATGTCACTGTCAAGAGCGTGCTGAATTTGCATACAAAGTTCTGGCGTCATCAGAAACTTTTCTCCGCTTAAATGAGAACGGAATTCAACACCTTTTTCAGAAACTTTTCGCAAATCAGACAAAGAAAAAACTTGAAAACCGCCACTATCAGTGAGAATTGGTTTTTCCCAGTTCATAAATTTATGCAAGCCACCTGCTTTTTCGACAATATCTTCACCTGGACGCAAAAAAAGATGATAGGTGTTTGATAAAATTATTTGTGCACCCATCTCATTTAAATCTTCAGGTCTGAGTCCTTTGACAGTTGCTTGCGTTCCAACAGGCATAAAAACAGGTGTCTTTATATCCCCTCTTGGAGTGTGAAGAATTCCAGCTCTTGCTCCTGTTTTAGGACATTCTTTTATTATTTCATAACTAAAATTTACATCATTCATAACAATTCCTTAATTTCAGCATATTAATTATTCGATAAACATTGCATCGCCAAAACTGAAAAATCTATATTTCTCTCTAACTGCAAGTTTATACAAATCGAGAGTCTTATCAATATCTCCTATAAAGGCCGAAACCAACATAATTAAAGTGCTTTCTGGCAAGTGAAAATTGGTGATAAGTGCATCAACCATTTTAAATTTGTAAGGTGGATAGATAAAAATTTTTGTCTCTCTTTTTTGGGCTTGCAGCTTTCCATTTTCATCAACACCACTTTCAAGAACTCTGACTGATGTTGTGCCGACTGCTATAACCCTTCTGCCTTCGCTTTTTGCTTTATTAATTTTGTCTGCAACATCTTGAGAGATTTCAAAATATTCGCTGTGCATTTCATGGTCTTCAATATTATCTTCTTTGACAGGTCTGAAAGTTCCAAGTCCAACATGCAAAAGCACCTCCAAAATCTCCACTCCTTTTTCTTTGATCTTTCTCAGAAGTTCTGGAGTGAAATGAAGTCCTGCAGTTGGAGCCGCACTCGAACCATCAACTTTTGCATAAACCGTCTGATAACGATTTTGATTTTTCAGTTTTTCTTTGATGTATGGTGGAAGTGGCATTGTGCCAATTTCCATCAAATGTTCTTCAAAAGTTTTGTTGTCCTTATAATCAAACTTAACTTTGCAAGAACCATAATCACCTTTTTCAGTCACAGTGCATTTGATGTTTTCGTTAAAAACAATTTCTGTTCCAACGTTCAATCTTTTTTGAGGTTTTGTGATAACTTCCCAGTTTTTCAAATCAATTCTTTTTTGAAGCAATACTTCAATTTTTGCACCTGTTTCAGCTTTGTATCCAAACAATCTTGCAGGAAGAACCTTACTGTTGTTTACAACCAAAACATCTCCAGGTTTTAAGAAGTCAATTACATCAAAAAAGTGTTTATGCTCAATTTTGTCAGTCTTTCGATTATAGCAAAGAAGCCTTGAGTGATCTCTTGGCTCAATTGGTGTTTGAGCAATTTGCTCTTCTGGAAGTTCATAAAAATATGTGCTTTTTAAAAGTTCTCTTTGCATCTTAATGTCCTTTATTTTCTGGGTAGTCCATTCCCAAATGATGATATGCATTTTCAAGTGCCACTCTTCCTCTTGGTGTTCTTGCGATGAAACCAAGTTGAAGAAGATAAGGTTCATAAACATCTTCAATTGTGCTTGAATCTTCGCTTATTGTGGCAGACAATGTGTCAAGACCAACTGGACCACCGCCAAATTTGTAGATTATGCTTTCCAAGATTTTTCTGTCAATGAAATCAAGTCCCAATTCATCAATTTCCATTTTCGCGAGAGCCTGGTCAGCAATTTCTTTTGTGATTTTTCCTGTTCCCAAAACTTCTGCGTAATCTCTAACCCTTTTAAGAAGTCTGTTTGCAATACGAGGAGTTCCTCTAGAACGTTTTGCAATGTCAAGACTTGCTTGTTCGTTTATGTCAATATTCAAAATTTTTGCAGAACGTTTGATGATAACTTGAAGTTCTTCATTTTCATAAAGTTCCAAACGGCAAATAACCCCAAATCTGTCACGCAATGGACTTGTAAGCATTCCCGCCTTTGTTGTTGCACCAATCAATGTGAAAGGTTGAATTTTAAGTCTCATATTTTTTGCAGACGGGCCTTTTCCAACAATGAAATCCAATGCAAAATCTTCCATGGCAGGATATAAGATTTCTTCAACACTTTTGTTTAATCTGTGAATTTCATCTATAAACAAAACATCATTTTTGCCCAAATTTGTCAAAATGGCAGCAAGATCCGCTGCGTGTTCAATAGCTGGACCAGAAGTTATTTTGAATTGTGAGCCGAGTTCATTTGCGATGATATGTGCAAGAGTTGTTTTTCCAAGTCCTGGAGGTCCATACAAAAGAACATGGTCCAAAGCATCTTTTCTTGATTTTGCAGCTTTAATATAAATTTCAAGGCTTTGTTTGACCTTCTCTTGTCCAACATATTCGGATAGCTTTGTTGGTCTGAGAGAGTTTTCAATTTCTGCATCAGTCCAATTTTTTGTGCTAGTTATAAATCTATCTTCCATATTTCCCATTTCCTTTTTGTTGTGTATTATTCAACGCCATTATCTGCATAACACACAATATTTTGTGTTTAAATGAATTATCTACCAAGTTCTCTGAGAACTTTCAGAATGATTTCTTCAGCAGTTGTGTCTGCAGTAGCTTTGCTTCTTGCAAGTCTGTATGCTTCATTTTTGTTTACACCCAAGTTGATTAATGTGTCAACAGCATCATTCAAAGCAGTTTCGCTGTAATTGTTGTCAATCATCTCTGAACCTTGGATGTTGAATGAAGTTGCTGAAATCTTATCTTTAAGTTCCAAACAAATTCTTTCTGCAGTTTTCTTTCCCAGTCCCTTTATTTTTGAAAGAAGAGTGGAATCTTCACTCACAATTGCAACAACCAAATCTGAAAGTTTCATGCCAGACAAAATTGTGATTGCCATTTTAGGTCCAACGCCGGAAACCGTGATAAGTCGCAAAAACATCGCTTTTTCTTCTTCGGTCGCAAAGCCATATAGACATACCCCTGTGTTTTCACTCACTTGCAAATATGTCAAAACCTTGGTTGTCTCTCCTTCCATAGGCAAACTTGCAAGTGTGTTGTTTGAAATTGTCAGTTCATATCCAACACCATTGACGTCTATGACCAACAGATTTTCTCTTTTTTCTTCAATTGTTCCAACAAGAAATGAAATCATATTTTCTCCTTAATTATTGCATCATATTAACATTCAAGCGAGGATTGATTTGACTGTGACATAGTGCAACCGCCAAAGCATCTGCCGCGTCATCTGGTTTTGGAATTGAAGCAAGCCCCAGAACATTCTTTACCATAAACTGCATCTGATGTTTGTCCGCTCTTCCATTGCCAGTGAGAGCCTGTTTGATTTGAATTGGTGTATATTCAAATGTTCTGCCACAATACTTTTGACTGGCAAGCACAATAACTCCTCTTGCTTGAGCCACTTGAATGACAGTTTTTTGGTTCTTGAAATAGAACAATTCTTCAATCGCAACTTCATCTGGCTTGTAGGTTTCAAAAAGGACCCTCAAAGACTCATCAATTCGTTGAAGACGAACTGGAAAAGTTTCTTCTTTTGGGGTTTCAATCACACCATAATCCACCACAGCATTATCTCTGTCTGTGTCAATAATTCCGTAACCAACAATCCCATAGCCCGGGTCAATTCCTAAAATTCTCATAAGTTAATTTTAATAAAAAACGCTTATTTTGTCAAATGAAAAAGCGTACTAAATCCAAGCCAGGAAATAAAAGAAAAAGCAGGTCACCCCTGCTTATTGTCACTTTGGTTATCATTTTGGTCTATTATGATTTCGTTAGCGTTTTTTGCATTTTGTTCCTGCAATTTTTTATATCTGCGCTCCATTGCCTTTTTCTTCTTTAATTTCTTTTCTCTCTTTTTGGTTATAACATACAAAATGATTTGAATTAACAAGAGCAACCCACCTGAAATTGTTAATCCTAAACCTGTATTAAATTGAGAATTGTCTTTTGAAACGATCAGTAATGTTATTCCAAAACAAAGTGAAGCTAAAACATATAAAGAAACGATTAGACTGATTGCATTAAGAAGATACAGCTGCCATTTTTTTAGTTTTTTGTCTGGAACTAATGACATCGCAAAATTTAGATAAATATATCCAAAAAACTCAACAAAGAATTCTATAATAAAATCCATATAAATGCCTGTTTCTATTCTTCTTCAGAAAGGTTTACGTTGTGATATACTTCTTGAACATCGTCCAAATCTTCAAGAGCGTCAATCATTCTTTGAAACTTTGCTTCTTGGTCTGCACTCAAGTCAACATACATATCTGGAACAAGTGCAGTTTCAGATGAAACGACATTGTAGCCCTTCTTTTCAAGAGCATCACGCATTTTTCCATCTTCGTTAGGTTCTGTTATGATTTCCACAGCATCTTCATCTTCAACAACATCGACTGCACCTTCTTCGATTGCATCAAGCATGAGAGTGTCTATGTCGCTGAAATCTGTGACAACAACAATTCCCTTTCTCTTGAAAAGATATGATACGCAATTTGTTGAGCCAAGGCTTCCACCGTGTTTGTCAAAAGCGTGACGAACATCTCCAGCAGTTCTGTTTTTGTTGTCTGTTAAACATTCAACAATAACAGCAGAACCACCAACTCCGTAGCCTTCATAAGTGATTGCTTCGTAATTTACTCCAGAAAGTTCGCCTGAGGCCTTCTTGATTGATCTTTCAATGTTATCACTTGGCATATTGTTTTGTTTAGCCTTTGCGATTATATCCTTTAATTTGCTGTTTACATTAGGGTCAGGACCGCCTGCTTTAACGCAAACTGCGATTTCTCTACCGATTTTTGTGAAAATCTTTCCTCTTGCGGCATCTGTCTTACCTTTTTTAGCTTGTATGTTGTGCCATTTTGAATGTCCTGACATTTTTGTAATCTCCTTTTGTTAAATTCCTTATATATAATAATAAAAATTGACATTTCTGTCAAATATAATCGGTCAAGTTGACAAGTTGTGACCAAAAATGTATGATAAATTTATGGAACTGTTATTTACACTGTTGAGTTTTATTTTAATTGAAATTATTTTGGCTTTTCTTTTACCTAGGCTTGCAAAAAAGGTCAGAAAAGAAGAAGCAGACAATCAAAAAAACAATAAAGTTTGTCTTCAAAAGTCTATAATCATTTTTCTGTTGGTTTGTTGCATTATTATAACCATATTATCATTGTTGCTTTGCATCTTCTCAAACGATATTTCTAAATCTTCAGGCTTTAATTTTTATTCAGTTTCAATTCCATTGCTTATAGTTTGCATTTGTTTAGATTTCTTAATTCTCTTAATAAACAAGAAAGTATATTACTTTGAAGAATTTTTTGTGTATATCCATTTCTTTAAAAAGAAAATTATTTATTACAAAGATATAACCAAAATTGAAAGAAACAAATTTAAAAATTTGGTCATTGAAACAAATAACTCTAGAATCCTTTTGTTTAATGCCATGCTTGGTTTAGAAAAATTCGAAAATACAGCAAAAGAAAAGGTCTATAAAAATAACTAGTTCTTTAAAGTATTTTTGTTTATTTCATACATAATGATTGAGCCGGAAACTCCTGCATTAAGGCTTTCAATTCCCTTTTTCATTGGGATCATGACAGTCTTATAACATAATGCAGCAATTTCGTCACTTACACCCTGCCCCTCGTTTCCAACAACAACTCCAAGATGTTGTTTGTCACTTGAGTTGTTTTCAGCAAAGTCAAATATGTTTTCTCCATTCATATCACACATAATCAATTTGAAAGAGTTTTTTTTTGCATAAGTGACAAACTCTTCTCTTGACATTTGATAGACTTTTGAATTGAACACTGCACCGACAGAACTTCTGATAAGTTTGCTGTTTTCTCTACGAACAGAATTCACCAGAAAGATGGTTTCAAATCCACAGGCAAAAGCAGAGCGAATGAGTGTTCCAACATTTCCTGGGTCTTGAAGTCCGTCCAAAACAAGAAAGTTTGTTTTAGGCAATTCCACAACATTTTGTGTGAGGTATGCAATGCATAATACTTTTTGTGGTGTTTTTGTGTCTGCCAACTGCTCAATTATTTTTTCATCAACCTTATAAACCTGACAACTTTCACACTCAAATGGAAGTTTGTCAAGGCTGGTTAAAACACATTCCGGCTTGATTGAACCACCTTCTAATGCGTCTTTGATTATTTTCACATTATCCAAAAAAAGCAAAGACTTATTTTCTCGTTTTTGCTTTTTAAGGTTCAATATGAAATTATTTGTCGCCTTCAACATGAAGTTATGCCTTCTTAGCAACTTCAACAAGGTTGGCAAAAGCTTCTGGTTCTCTTACAGCCATATCAGCAAGAACTTTTCTGTTAAGAGTCACATTTGCTTTCTTGAGTCCGTTAATGAATCTGCTGTATGAAATGTCATTCAATCTGCAAGCAGCATTGATTCTTGTGATCCAAAGAGCACGGAAATCTCTCTTCTTTTGTTTACGTCCAATATAAGCATATTGTCCGCTCTTCATAACTTGTTCTCTTGCTGTTCTGTAAAGTTTACTCTTTGCTCCAAAGTAACCTTTTGCTTGTTTTAAAATTTTTCTACGCTTCTTAACTGCGTTTACTCCTCTTTTAATTCTCATTTTCCCCTCCTAATTACTTGCAGAGCAATGTCTTGATGTTGCTTGCATTCTTTCCAGCAATATAAGACCCTTTTCTGAGTTTTCTTTTACGATTTTTGTTTTTGTTTGTCAAGAAGTGACCTTTGTTTGGTCTTGCATACTTAACTTTTCCTGTTGCAGTGAGTGAAAATCTTTTCTTTGCACCACTGTGTGTTTTCATTTTAGGCATTTTCCTTTTCTCCTTTTATTTTAGCTTTTTTTAGGGTTGATTACGACAAAGACATTTCTGCCCATAATTACAGGCTCTTTGTCAATTGAACCATATTCTGACAAATCTTGGACAAACTTCTTCACAATCTCAACAGCATTTTGTGAATATGCTTGTTCTCTTCCTCTCATGCGCAATGACACTTTGACTTTGTCCCCGTCTTGCAAGATCTTCTGAGCATTTTTAAGTTTGAAACTGATGTGATATTCATCAATTCTCATTGAAAGTTGAATTTCTTTAACTTCACTTATTTTTTGATTTTTGCGAATTTCCTTTTCTTTCTTGACTGTGTCAAACTTATATTTGCCATAGTCCATAAGTTTGCAAACTGGTGGATTTGCGTTTGGCGACATAAGCACCAAATCCAACCCTTGCTTGTCAGCAATGTTTTGTGCTTCTGATTTTGAGAGAACCCCAAGTTGCTCTCCTTCTTCTCCAATCAATCTAACTTCTTTTGAAGTGATTTGATCATTGATCAATAATTCCTTAAAAATTGTCGTAATCTCCTTTTTAATAAAAAATTTGGTAGGACGCAAAGTTCTACCAAAAATCACACAAATCAAAAATTATCATCAATAAAGATATTCAAATTTTTGACCACATCAAAACGAAATTCGATGGGTGAGAAGGAGAACTTCTGCTTTCTTACTGCAATATAATATCACAATGAAATTTTTATGTCAATCATTTTTTCAAAATTTTTTCAGCATTTTCTGATTTTTTGCTTTTATCATCAAAATCATTACTCTTGTTTTTATTTCCAACTTTATTTTTTCTGAACTTAATCCCTTTTATCAATGCCAGCGGAGATGTTTCCATTATGCTTGCTGTTTTCATGACGACATTTTCACACTTATCAACAGAATATCCTTTCATGACTGCTTTCCCGAAAATTGTCAATCCTGCAATCAATGCACTGACAACACAAGTCACAATGAAATAAATTGTTTCATCTTGCAGATGCATATTAAGAACAAGACTGACACCCCCTGCACCACTCAAGATTCCGCAAATGTCACCCACAACATCTCCGCAAAATGAAGAAACCTTTTCTGTGTTTTGACAAAGCTTAATTGCCGTTTGATAGCCCTTTTGTTTGGAATATTTTTCAATCTGTTCAATCTTGATTGATGTCACTGCGACGCTTATCATGTCAAAAATTACACTGACAACAATGAAAAACGCAATGATAAAAAGTGAAAGAAAAATTGATAGATTTGGAAAAAGGCTTTGTGACACAACACTGAACACAATAGATAGAAATATGGAGAGAATAAGTGTCTTAAATGCCCACCTTAGATTGTTTTTCTTCATATTTTATTATATTTTGAATTGCTTTTGTTTAGGACAAACAGTGAAAATTTATTTGTCTATGTTGAGTTTTTTGAAGTTGACAAGTTCTGGCTTATTCTTGATGAACCAATCAACTGAATCATTCACACTTTCAACAACATCTCTTGGTTTGAACTTGAGTTCTTTCTTTGCTTTTTCATTGCTGAAATTGTGATTTACATTCAAAGTATAGAGTGAATATTTTGAAAAGACAGGTTTCTTTTTTCTCATTTTGTAATACAAATTGCTTAACCCTGCAAACATTCTCACAAACCACAATGCAATCTTTGGAGGAAGTCTTTTGCGCCCTAGTTTCTTGTTGATTATGCTTAGAAGTTCTTTCAAGTCAACAGCACGACCACTGACAATATAACCTTCACCGTCACGCCCCATAGTTACTGCATTCACTGCAGCATCAACGACATCTCTGACATCGACAAAGTTATATCCGCCTTTGACATAGGCAATAAGTTTGTGATTCATATAATCCAAAATGACTTGGCCAAGTTCGGAAATTTTGTAATCATAAGGTCCCAAAACACCGGAAGGATACAAAACAGATGCTTTCAGCCCTTTTTCTTTGCAAGCATCAAAGATGTATTTTGTTGCTTCCAATTTTGTTTTTGCATAATTCCCCACAACCTTATTTTTGTCAAAGACAGTTGGTTCAACAAGAATATCTCCTTCATTTTGTGGGTCGATGATGTGAACGGTGCTGAGATATATCAATTTTTTTGCTTGATTTTCAACACAAGCATCAACGACATTTTTTGTCCCTTCCACATTGACTTTTCTAATGATTTCTTCTTGCATTGTTCCTATATCAATGATTCCAGCCAAATGCATCACAATGGAATTTTTTTCAATCAATTTGAAAACCGCTTCTCTGTCAGTGACGTCACCATAAACAATTTTCAAATTCAAATTTTTAATTGGTGTCAAATCTTCATTTGGCAAAACAAATGCAGTTACATCTTTATTCTGCTTGCAAAGTTTTCTTGCCAGAACATTTCCAATGTGACCTGTTGCTCCTGTGATTATATACTTTTCTTTTTCCATATAATTCACCTCTTTTATATAGATTCCTTATATTATTTTGTTAAACATTTTTCAATTTTTTATTATTTTTTTTCTTTCTTATTATATGCAAAAAATTTATTCTTAAGTTTTTGTTTGAAAATATCATTTAATTCCCCAACTGAACCTTCTGTGATTTTGTCTTTTGGAAGAAGATGAACTTGAGATGTTGAAATATAAAGAAGCCAATATTTGTCAGTTTCTCTGACCATGTGGATGTATGAATATTCACTTTCTGTGAAAGATTTAAAAGTGTCACCCTTGGTTTGCTCAATTGTGAACTTGTTATCATCAAATCTGTAAGTCTCAACAATTTCATCTTTAAGCAATGGGGATAAATTGTTATTACTTTTTGAAATTCCCTTAGTCAGCAATATGCATAATGGTGTAAACAAAACTCCAATGACAATAAACACAACCGCAGTTGCAATCATTCCTGGGTCTTCGATTATCGTAAGCGCACCCAACAAAATGAATATCAGTGAAAACAACAAATATAGCCACCAAATTTTTTTCATTTGGAAATTTGTGATTTCTTTGGTTGCATTTTCGTCCAATTTAGTTTTGATTTTAACCATTATCAAACTCCTTTATAAAGATTTCTCAATTTCATCAATCTCATCTTGAATCATGACTTTAAGTTCTGGAATTAAGTCTGCTATTGGGATAAACAGAGGTTCGCCTTCTTCTCCTCTGACTGTGACTTCTGCTGTTCCGTTTGCCAGTGTTTTTGGACTTATAACAACCCTAATTGGCATACCCATAAGTTCGCTGTCAGTAAGTTTGATTCCTGCAGAAATATTCCTGTCATCAAACAAAACTTCAATGCCTGCATTTTCCATCTTTTTGTAGAGTTCGTCTGCAACCGCACTGACATTTTCGTTATCCAATCTGATTGGGCAGAAATGAACTTGCCAAGGTGCAATTGTCATTGGCCAAATAAGTCCCTTATCATCTGCTTTTTCTTCGATAATGCTTGCAAGACATCTTCCAACACCAATTCCGTAACAGCCCATGATAGGTTCTTTCACGGTTCCGTCTGGCATTGTTATTTTCATTCCCATAGGTTTTGTGTATTTTGTTCCGAGTTGGAAAATGTTGCCAATTTCAATACCACGGCTTAAATGCAAAGGCTTATGACAAACTGGGCACAAATCACCTTCTCTAACCAGAGAGATATTCACAAATTTGTCAACTTTGACATCTCTTGAAATGCTTACATTTTTCAAGTGGAAGTCTTTTTTATTTGCTCCAGTAACAAAACTTCCCAATCCCTTCAAAGTTTCATCAAAGAACACAAAAGAATTTTCTGGAACATTCAAGTTTACGCAACCAATGTTTCCCGCTTCCAATCCATATTTTTCCACTTCAACAGGATATAATTCACTTTGAACAAGTTTTTTCAACTTTGTTTCGTTCACGTCACAGTCTCCACGAAGAAAAGCTACGACAAGTCTTTCATCTAATGTTTGATAACAAACAGCTTTTGCAGTGTGCTTTGAATCAGTTTCAAGGAAGGCACAAACCTCTTCAATAGTGTGAGCATTGCCAGTGAAAACTTCTTCCATTTCCCCTGTCATCTGTCCGTCATTTTCATCTTTGATTGAATCTGCAACTTCCATATTGCTGCTGTAGTTACATTCAGAGCAAAGCACAAGTCTATCTTCCCCAGAATCTGTCACAGCCATAAATTCATCAGCAACCTTTCCACCCATCATGCCACTGTCACTCTTGACAGATATAAAGTTTTTAAATCCAATTCTTTTATAGATTCTGACATAAGCGTCATACACTTTTTTGTAGAAGTTTTCCAAATCTTCCTGTGATGTGTGAAATGAGTATGCGTCTTTCATTGTGAACTCTCTCACTCTGATAAGTCCACCACGTGGTCTTGCTTCATCTCTGTATTTTGTTTGAATTTGATAAATCATAAAAGGCAATTGATCATAACTTTTGATGGTGTTCAAAGCCATATGAACAGCTGCTTCTTCATGAGTCATACCCAAAACCATGTCATGTCCATTTCTGTCTTTAAAACGCAAAAGTTCTTCTTGAATTGTTCCGTATCTTCCAGACATTTCCCAAAGTTCGCGTGGCATAACAACAGGGAAAAGAACTTCTTGCCCACCAAGATTGTTCATTTCTTCTCTGATAATGTTTTGAATTTTCAAGTTTACTCTTTGTGCTGGTGGAAGCAAAGAAAAAATTCCTGTGCTGACTTGTTTTATGTAGCCCGCACGCAAAAGTAAAATGTGACTTTTTAATGTTGCATTGTTTGGAGCATCTTTCAGTCGTTCTCCAACAAGTTTGCTTATTTTCATACTTCCTCCTCTGTGATTTGGTCAAGTTCTTTCTTGATTTGATATAATTTTCCTGTTGTTTTGGAAAGTTCTTCTTGAGAGAATTTTGCGAGTTCGCTTGCACGCTCAAAAAGTTCTTGTGCTTTCTTCAACGGCAATTGCTCATTCTCAAGTTTTTCAATTATTTCTTCCATTTCCTTTATTGCTTCTTCGTAACTCATAAATCACTCCTTATTTTGTGGCATTGCTTTAACACAGCCATCTGAAAAGTTGATTTCAATTTGACTGCCAAAGTCAACGTTTTTTGCCAGTCCGATTGGTTTTCCATTTTGTTCTATTTTAGCATATCCTTGTGACAATATGTCAAGCGGATTAAGTTTCTTTAATGTGGCAAGTTTGAGTTTGAGTTCATAATCTCTCTTAACAACAAATTCATTCAACTTGCTTGATATTTGATTCGTCAGTTTCTCAATCTGCAGTTTCTTATCTGCCACCATATCTTCAACCATTGAAACAATGATGTTTTTTGTTCCTTGAAATTGCAATGTTTTGTCTGCAATGTAGGTGTCAATGTTTCGAGAAAGACGCGATATATCCTTCTTTAATGCCATTTTGTGCGACTTTGTGTCTTTTGCCAAAAGCTCTGCCGCAGCACTCGGTGTTGGCGCTCTAAGGTCAGAAACAAAGTCTATGATTGTGAAATCGGTCTCATGTCCAACAGCTGACACAATCGGCTTTTTGCAATCATAAGTTGCACGAGCAACAAGTTCAGTGTTGTATGCCGACAAATCTTCCAGACTTCCACCCCCACGAGCAACAATGACAACATCAACATTGTCATATTCAGAAAAGAATTTAATCCCCTCAGCAATTTCTCTTTCGGCTCCGTTTCCTTGAACTTTGGTGTCATAAAGCACAATGTCAATTCCAGGGTTTCTTCTCCATGTCACATTTTTGATATCTTGAATGACTGCTCCATCTTTTGATGTCACAACTCCAATTCTCTTAACGTTTGTAGGAATTGGTTTTTTGTGTGATTGGTCAAACAAACCCTCTTTTTCGAGTTGCTCTTTCAAAAGCAAGAATCTTTGATACAAAAGTCCTTGTCCAAACGGTTCAATCTTATTTACAACAAAATTGAATCTTCCGCTTTTTGCGTAATAATTTGGACTTCCTGTAACGACGACCATGTCGCCTTCTTTGATGTCTTTTGCAAGTTCGCCATAAAAACAAACACAAGGCAAAGAACTTGCCTCGTCTTTAATGGAAAAATAAACAGCAGTTTTGGAAAGAGAAACGCCAAAGACTTCCCCAGCAATCTTGACATTGTGGAGCAACTCTTCGGCGTTGAAAATATCCCTTATTATTGTGTTGAATTTTGTTACTGTTAAAGTAAAATTTGAATTTGACATCTATTTCTAATTGACTATGGCAGAAACTAGTCCATTAATAAATTTTGAAGATTTCTCTGTGCTATATTTTTTTGCAAGTTCCAGTGCTTCATTGATTGCAACAGCCTTAGGAGTTTCACAAAATTTGATTTCTGTGACTGCAAGATATATTATTGCCAAATCGATTTTAAAAAGTCTGTCATATTCAAAATTTTTCAGATGTTTTTCAATTTCTTCTTTGAGAAATTTTTTATGTTCGTTGAAGTTCTTCATTATATCTTCAAAAAACTTGTTGTCATCTTCTTTTTTCAAGACAGTCAAATTTCCCTTGGAAAGTTGTTCGTCGTATTCATGAAACAAACTTTCAAAAATCAATTTAAAGGCATTCTCACGTGCGTCGTTACGCATTTTCCACCTCTTTGTCACATTCCACATTGATGACATGAATGTTGATTTTGAGTGGTTTCAATGCAACCATTGTTGCAAGTGAGTTTCTGATGTTTTCTTGAACTCTGTATGCAATGTCCGGAACGCTGAATCCAATGTAGATATTGATATAAACATCAACAGTGAGTGCTCCATTTTTCTCAAATTTGATTTCCACCCCGTCGTCATAACGATTGAAAAGTTTTTTATACCATGGACGAGCGGAATTTGTCACACTCTCAACGCCATTGATTTCCTTTGCAGCCAGATTTATGATTGAAACAAGAATTTTTCTGTCCAAAGTGATTTTTCCATTATTGGTGTCTTGGTTTTTTACTGCCATAACCTTCTCCTTGTGTTAATAACAAAGATATTTTATCATAAGTTATAACATTTTGCAAATTATTCTGCTGGAATTATCACAATATTTTTAAGTTCTGTGCCAAGTTGTTCTTTGACAATTGTTGAAATTTGAGCAACTTCATTTTCTGTAAGTGTTGTGCTCTTGACAACAACATTAACTTTTGTGTCAGAAATTGCAATCACACAATCAGAAAATCCTTGTGCTTTGATGAGTCCTTCAACAGCAAGTTCTTTTTCCATTGTTTCAATAAGGTCAAGTTTTGCTTGTTCTGCTGCAGCAATTGCCGCTTCTGTTGATGATGCACTGTCAATGATTGCATCATAATACAAAATTTCTTGATCGCGAGTGCTTTCTCTGTCATTGCGATAAGATGTGAAATAACTTGTTGTCGTCACACCAGTGTTTGTTTCTTTGATTGAATTGTTCAAAACAATGTTCAAATATCCTGTCACTCCCAAGAGGACAATCATAAGTGAAAGAATGATGATTTTTGTTCTTTTTTTCATGTTTTATCTCCTTTTATGAAAGAATTGTTATATTGCCACTGTCAACTTCCAAGACAGTTTCAACAGCTTCTAAGATGTCCATCTTAATTGAAAAGTTTTCTGCACCTTTTGCAACAATCACCACCCCCTTTATGACAGGATAATTTTCCTTGATAATCACAGGCTCATTAGAAACAAGAATGACTGTTTCTGTTGTTATTGTCGTTTCTGTTCCACCTGAAACTGTGGTTTTCGTGTCTGTTTCGGTTGCATACTCATAAGAAAAACCACTTTCCAAAGTGATAATCACACTGCAATCACCCACGCCAGAAATCTTGGACAATACATTACATAACTTATTCTCAAGGTAGTCCACATATTCCTCAGCGGAAGAGTATTCTTTTGTCGCATCATTTTCAATGCTGTCGTTTTTTGGTTGTGAGAAGAAAGAGAAATAAATCACACAAACCAAAAGCCCAATGACAACAGCAACCCAAATCTCAAATTGTTTAATAGATTTCAGTTTCGCCCAAAATTCTTTAATTTTACTCATTAAATTTAACCTCCACACCATCTAAGATGGAAAAACCATCTATGATCTCTCTTATTTTCAACTTCGCTGTCGCAATATCTTTACTTTCAAATTTTTCGTCATATTCAATTTCGCATAAATCGACATAAACACCATAAATTTCCAATGTCTGTGAAAGCACATTTGCATTGATTGAGACCTCCACATTATTCATTCCTTCATTTTGAATTTTCTTTGAAAGGTCTTCATTCAAGGTTGTAAGTTTGTCCAAATTCAGTTGATATAAATAATCCTCTTGCAATGCGCTTTCACTCGTTCCAAAGTAGTCAGACAAATCAAAATCTTTTCCAAAAATGGAAGGAAGAGGCATGATGATGACAAGCAAGATGACGAATGAAAAAATGACTTTTGTGTATCGATTTATTTGTCCTTCTGGAAGAACAAATTCTGCCAAGACACTCAAAATGATGACGCCAGCAATTGACAACAACCAACTTGATACCGCACCCATTTCTCCTCCTTTTTTTGATTTGTTTTCATAAGAAAATTTACTTTTGTTTCAACTTTCAGAATTTGCCTATTAATGCAAACTTCAATGTTTTATAAAATTTTAAATCACCAAATTGGCACTGCACATAATCAGCCCGGTCATAACCAAATACATGAACGAAACTGCAACAAGAAGCGCAACAAGAAGTGACAAACTTTTGGATATGTCGCTTATGAAATTTGCCGTCTTTTTGTCGCCTATTGGTTCAATTATTCCAGCCATAAACTTCAGCGAAAGAATGAAGATTGCAAGGTTAATGACTGGCGAAATCACACTGGAAAAAAGTAAGAAAAGTCCAACACCACCAACCGCATTTTTAATCAACATACTGCTTGCCATGATGATGGAAAGTCCGTCAGAGACATATCCGCCGACAACAGGAATATAACTCTTGATTGCATATTTCGCTGTCCTTATTGAAAGCCCGTCAACAGCCCCTGCCATGATTCCTTGAATGCTCACAAACCCAAGAAAAATCGTAAAACAAAGACCAATTGTCCACTTGAACGCCCCTTGCAAAAAAGAAACAAATTTGTCCAGTTTTATGTTGTTTGAGAGATTTCCGACAATTGAGAAAACCATAGAAAAAATGAAAAGCGGAAGAAAGATATATGTGATAAGAGAAATGAAAACATTGCTCAGAAGTGCAATTGCTGGCTGATAAATTCCCACCGAGACTGTTCCGCCAACAGCTGTCAACAGTGTCAGCAAAATTGGGAAAATCCCATCAAACATATTTTTCACTGATGTAAGTGTTGTGGTTGTCACTTTGATGATTTCCACAAGTGAAACTCCAAGGAAAATGATGACAACACCATAAGTGACAAAGTGAATGATGTTTCCAACAGATTTTCCATTTGTGTTAGGTTTCAAGTTGGAAACCATGCCACCCAAAATGGAAATGGATATTATGCTTCCGATGATTGGAAGATAATCTTTCAAACCCTGCCAGAAGATTGAAAGGACTGCAGAAAAGAAATTTTCAGAATTTTCGGCATATTCACCAGATATGACATAACTTACTTTCTCAACAAATGAATTGGAATTAAAAAGATTTTTTGCATCGGTGCTCAATTTTGAAATTATGTCTTCAATGCCAGAGAAATCAAGGTTGCCAATTTGTTTATCAATTTCTTCTTGAAGCATTTCTTCCAACTCTTCCGTGCTTTCAGCCTCGACTGAAGAAGTTGCATAAGCAATTCCGTTGTTTCTTTCAAAACCAGTCACAACGTCAAATCTGCCATAAAAACAAGAAACAAAAATCAATAAGACAACAAAAATTGGATAAAATTTTCTCCGCCTGCTCTTCCTTTTTGGCGGACGAAACAATCTTCTCTTCATCATTGTGGCAACAATTCCATGACAATGTCCAAAATACTTGTCACAATAGGAAGAGCCATGACAAGTATGATAATTTTCCCTCCCAAAAGCACTTTATCTCCAAGGCTGTTATTCCCCGTGTCACTGCAAATGCTCGCCGTAAACTCTGTCAAATATCCAACACCAATAATTTTGAAAATCACTCCATAAAGCGAACCATTGACTCCAGAAATTTCAAAGATGTTGTTGAAAATGTCAAAAATTCCTGAAAGATATGAAAGCAGAAAAAAGATGATGATAATTCCGCCAACAATAGAAATGAAAATCGCAAAATCTGGCCGAACAGGTTTGATTATCAGACAAGTTACACAAGTGATAAGTGCAATGCCTATAATTTTGAAAATTGTGTCCATTTGCCCTCCTTTTTGCAATCTTCGTTTTTATATGAACGGCAACAAACTGAAATTGAAAATCGTTTTGATTGAAGTGAACAGTTCGCTGATAAGCCCCAAGACCATAAACAGAACAATGACAACACCAGCAAGTGTCGCCAATGTCGAGATGTCTTCCTTTCCACTGTTTTTGAGAATTTGACTTATCACAGCGGTCAAAATACCGATTGCCGCAATTTTGAAAATGATGTCAACATCCATAAACACTCCTTCTTGGAATCTGAACTAAAGCAAAATAACCACCCAAAACAACCCTGCAACAATGCCAAGTTTCAAAGACAATGAGCCATATTTCTTTTGTTCGGTGTCGCATTGAGTTTTCATTTCATTAAATCGAGAAATAAAGTTTTGAATTTCTTTTGTTTGATTTTCAACATCGCTTCTGCCCAATGTTTTCAAAAAGAGCAGAATAAAATCTTTTTCGTCATTCTTTAAAACATCGGCCTTTTTGAAGATGTTCTCGGATGTGAGTTCAATTTTTTTGTCCAAATACTCCACAAATTTTTCATCAATTCCAAGAAGGTTTTTCTTGTTTGCAGAGTCAAAATTCTCAAGCAACACCTTTAAACGTTCTCTTGAAAAATTAATTTCCAGTGACAACTTGTCAGCAAAAACAATCAAAGAGTTGAAGAACTTTTTTCTTTTCATATATTTGACCGAAAAAATGTAACCCACAAGTGCACACAAGCAAAAAATAAAAACAATCAAGACATATTTCATAACCCCTCCAAAAATCATTTGAAATTGCTGAAAACTCTTGAGAAGTTCTCGTCATAAATTCCCTCAAAAGTCCCTGGACCATTTCGCTTTGAAAGAAGAACATATCTTTTGAAAACCTTTTCTTTGATTAGCGTTTGAAAAAGTCCTTTTTTGCAAAAAGTTTCCATGTTGTCAGCGTGCGTTGATGCCAAAACTTTAACCCCGCAAGAACTTGCATATCTGATTGCTTCAATGTCCTCTTCCTGTCCGATTTCGTCCGTCACAATAATGTCTGGTGACAGCGACCTAATGCCATTTTCAAATCCAACTTTTTTTGTTGCGAATGCAATCTTGTCAGTAAACTTTGAGTTTATTCCGCAATCAAGTTCCCCTCTCTCGTCCAGTAGAAGAATGTTATATGGAAGATTACGTTCACTGAGTTGATAGACAAAATCACGCAAAAATGTCGTCTTTCCACAAGCTGGCGGAGAAATGACCAAGGTGTTTGCCACTCCACTTTCAGAAACCATAAATGGATAGGCTGTCAAACTGCAATTTTTCACGACGTGTGGAACTCTGATGTTGCAACTGCAAAAGTTTGTCATTGTTTTTATGTGTCCGTTCTCTTCAATCAAATTTCCACCAATACCAATTCTGACAGCATCATCTGTGACAATAAACCCCTTTTTTATCTGTTCATTGACGGAGTAGATGGAACATTCGCTTGCCCTGAAAATGACATCTTCAATCATAATCTTGCTGGCATAAAGACTGTTGTTCACATTGCCAGTCACACCATTTTCGGATAAGAAATACATCTTTCCGCTGACATTGATCACAACCGGCTTGTCTGCACGAAGTCTGATTTCATTAACCGCTTTCAAATTCACTTTTTCGGACAAGATTTTGTAGAACTTATCAGGCAAGATTTTCTCTAACATACTCCACCTCTTTAGAGCATTGTATGAAAACCCCTGCTTTGATTTTGTGAAGAAATTTGAATGGTTTTATTTCATTTTGTCGAAGAATCAAAATCACAAATTGAACAGAGTAAGCAATTCAAACAAAACAAAAGAACATCAAGTTTTTCGTTTCTACACTTGACATAATTTTGAAAAATGCATATAATAATAAAACTAGGCTAGATGGGGAGTTAGCGGTGCCCTGTAACCTGCAATCCGCTACAGCAGGATTGAACGCTTGCCTAGGTGCAATTTGGTTGAATATGTGCGTAGCTTTTTGATGGTGAAATTAAGGTCTTATGCAATTGACTCCTTCGAACCATGTCAGGTCCTGACGGAAGCATCATTAAGAAGATAAGTTGATGTGCCATGAGGAAACTTTGGTGGAGTTGAAAAACTGCGAGGCAGTCAGTCAGATTGTAACGAAGCATTCGCCTAGTATGAAAAAAGCAAGGTCAATGTCCTTGCTTTTTTGTTAATCAAAACAAAAAATAAAGCAGAATTAATCTAATTCTGCTTTTTTATTTAATTTTCTGTTTTAGTTTGTTGTTTCATTGCCTTTTGTGGTTTTTTGACCGCTTCTTTCAAGTTTTCGACCTCTTTTTTTACGGCTTTTTCACCCTTGTTGACAAGTTTCTTTGCATCTTCACAATGTTTGTAGAGAAGTGCCCCTGTCACAAGTCCGGCACCAAAACCAACAACCATCCAAATTTCTTTCATTTGCTCCTCCTACAAATAGGATTTGCAAAATGTCGAAAAATATACAACATTGCCGATTAATACTTAAAATTATCAAGCATACCGATTATTTTGCTGTAATCAAGATGAGAATTGTTTTTTGTTATGAGTTCGTCTTGAAAAATTGTCTTGCTTCCGTCACAAATTGAAAGGAAAGATTGTGGACTTGCAAGACGAATGTAATTTGCAACATTGACAAAAGTTTTATAGACATCATTATTGTCAAACAAAACATTTGGGCAATTAAACAGCAAACTTTCCACCAAGATTTGATTTGGAATTTTGTTGTAGTTCTTTGAATAGAGAATGTTTATAAGTTTAATCATGTCAATATAGATAAGCCCACACGTTTTTGTTTTGTAACTGATATTAGAAAACCTGTTGCCAAAATCAACAACAAAATATTTATTTTTTCGCTGATTATAGATTTTGTAAAGGTTTTTACGAGAATCATAACAGCAGACGATGATATTGATTCTGACATTTGTTCCAAAATCATCAATTCCAACAATTGAAAGATGAGAAGTGTACTCATAAATCACAGAGGTTTGACTTAAATAATCCGCCATAACCTTGACAATGTCATGCTTAAAATCATTCATATTATATTTGTCAACTGGGTCTGTTGAAAGAGTGTTTTTTTGTTTTTTATATTTCTTCTTGCCCAGTCTCCAAGAAGCTCTGAATTCTCTCCATAAATTTTTCCAAAAGTTGCTCTTTTTCTTGGAATTAAATTCAATCTGAGGATTTTCAACACCAAGGAAGTATGTGAATTCCGACAACTGTGAAACCGCACCAGTGTAAAGTTCATTGACAGGAAGAAGAACACATTTGTCAGTTTTGATAAAAGGCGATTTTAAAGATATGTCACTGATTGTGCAAGAAATCAAATCATAAATCTTGTCATTGACATTATCCAAAAATTCTGGATTGTTGCTTTCATTAAGCTCCTCAATCAAATCTCTGTTCAATTGATTTTTCATAACATCTTCCTTTTATCTTCTTGTTCAAAATGCGAAAAGATCATCTTTCAATGATTTTATCAAGTTTCTTATCAAGCTCGTCTGGCAAAACGACTCTATTACACCAACTATTAGATGTTGCACGACTCCTAATGTCTTCAATAGCATTACGCATCAATCTGTTTTCATAATCTCTTCGATTATAATTATCATTGTCATCATCCAAACAATAATCAACAAGTTGAATTTCTTTTCTTTCACTTTGTGGTTTCATATCTTTTCTCCAACCCTTTCAAATTTATTTCTTTTGCATGATATAAACACAAAGGTCAACAAGTTTGTTTGAGTAACCCCATTCGTTGTCATACCAAGCAACAAGTTTAACAAAAGTTGGACTGAGCATAATTCCAGCAGTAACATCAAAAATGCAAGTTCTTGGATCGCCGATGAAGTCACTTGAAACAACAGGTTCATCTGTCACACCAACAATGCCAGCCATTTCATTTTTGCTTGCTTTTTTAACTGCTTCAACAATTTTTTCATAAGTTGTAGGTTTTTTAAGACGGCAAGTCAAGTCAACAACTGAAACATCAAGAGTTGGGACTCTGTAACTCATTCCAGTAAGTTTGCCCTTAAGGTCAGGAATGACTTCTCCAACAGCTTTTGCAGCACCAGTTGAAGATGGAATGATGTTGTAACTTGCTGCCCTTCCACCCCTCCAATCTTTTTTGCTTGGGCCATCAACTGTGAGTTGTGTTGCTGTTGTTGAGTGAACAGTGCTCATGAGTCCTTCTTCAATTCCAAATGCATTATGAATGATTTTTGCAAGTGGAGCAAGGCAGTTTGTTGTGCATGATGCGTTTGAAACAACATTCATGTCTGGAGTGTAAGTTTCATTATTAACACCCATAACAAACATAGGCATATTCTTTCCTGGAGCAGAAACGACAACCTTCTTTGCACCTGCATCAAGATGTGCTTTTGCTGTTTCATATGCTGTGAACTTTCCAGTACATTCAACAACGACATCAACCGCATCTTCTTTCCAAGGAATGAGAGCAGGTTCTTTTTCAGCGTAGAAAGAAATTTTTGATCTGCCAACACAAAGCTTTCCGTCTTTAACTTTTACAGGCACATCAAATTGTCCATGAATGGAATCATGTTCCAAAAGATATTTTGCATAGTCAACTGTGAGGAATGGGTCATTTATTGCCACAACCTCAACATCGTCTCTCTTTGATGCAATTCTAAGAGCAAGTCTCCCGATTCTTCCAAATCCATTGATTCCCAATTTTACTTTTTTCATAATTTCACACTCTCCTTTTTTTTGTTTGGTTTTAAACCAATTTTTATATCTCTTCCGCACGACCATAGTGCAGTTTTCCAACCGCCATAGTTCGTGTGAAGTTGATAATCGAAACAAACATCAAGACCAGCGCAATGATGAGCCAAGCAATAACCAAAATCACAATCAGCACTTTCAGTGGTCCAAAAATACAAACACAAATTCCACCAGCAAGGCTTCCAAGGAAAATCAAAATCCCCAAAAGCAGATTAAAGATGTTTTTTGGTCTGCTGTAATCTCTTCTGACCGGTTTTTCCAAAGTTGTCACTTCTTCAAATTCCACGCCCACATATTTGTTGATACGAGATGCCATGGAAAGATTTGAACAAACACTCAAAAGGTCAAACATGGTCTCGCCATAACAAATTGCAGAGATGTCTTCAAAGTAACTAAATCCAAAGAACTTCATGACAACCTTGCTCATAAAGTTTTTGATTGCACTTGAAAACTTGTTTCTGTTGGCTTTTAATGTCACAATTTCCTTTGTTGACTTTGTTAATGACAAAAATTCTTCATCTTTCAAAGGTCGTCTAACAATCAAAATCTTCCCTTTTTCCATATTGCATGAGTGAAGAGAATTGATGATTTCTTCTTTGTTAGATTTGGAGTTGTAAACATGCACTTCGACGTTCTTTGACTTAACATTAAACTTGGCAGCCAAATTTTCTCTTATTCCAACAAAAACTTTTGCATCTTTTGAATTAACTTTTTTTACAAATTCCTCAAATTTGTCGACATTCTCAACAATGGGAACAATAATATTTATCATTTGTCCTCCTTGATTTCTCCTGAGATTTTCTTCAATCTTCTGGCATGACGACCACCTTCAAAACTTGTTGTCAAAAAGACCTTAACGATGCTGATTGCCTTTCTTTTTTTCAAGAAGTTTCCAGGCAAACACAAAACATTAGCATCATTGTCTTTTCTTGCAAGTGATGCCATGGTCGTATTCAAACAAAGTGCAGCACGAATTTTGGGATTTCGGTTTGCGGCAATGCTCATGCCAATTCCTGAGCCACAAATAAAGATGCCGACATTATTCTTATTTTCCAAAATTTTTTCAATTCCAAGTTTGGCAAAATCAGGATAATCAACAGGTTCTTTGCTGTATGTTCCAACATCAATAGTGATGATGTTTTCTTGATTAAAAAACGTTTTAAGTTCTTCTTTAAGCAAATAGCCTCTGTGGTCGCTTGCCATAATAATCATAGTGCACCTCTTAAATTTTCAATTTTTTCAAGCAGGACATTAACGTTGTTTTCAATTTGTTTTGCTGTTTGAAGATAAACTTCATTGCTTTGCCCATAAGGGTCATTCACTGCACCCGCCAAATCTTCAAAACTCAGACATTTTTTGGAGTGTATGAAGTCTTTGTGAGCATTGGTAACAGCAACATAAATGGTGTTTGGTTTGATTTTTGAAAGTTTGACACTCTTTCTTTTGCGTCCGTCATAGCCAAGTTTTTTCAAAGCAAAGACAGCACCATCTGTGATGTTTTCTCCTTTCGCATAGATGCCTGCCGAAGAGAATTTGACATCTTTGATTTTTCTGTCCTTACAAAGTTTTTTTGCAATTCTTTCAGCCATAACCGACCGACATGTGTTTCCTGTGCAAACAAAGCAAATATCAATCATAAGTTCACCTAAAGTGATTATAACCTAAAAAACAAAAAAAACAAAGCAAAATACTTTGTTTTTAAAAATTTCGATATTTTTTTAGTTTAATCGCATCAAATAGATATCTTTTTTGGTTTGTAAAGTTTGTCCAAATTATACTTTTCTCTGACCTTTTGCAGAAAGATATGAAGTGTCACATGCGGAAAGTCAAAAACAATCCACTCTCCTTTGAAATATCCTTCAATTTTTTCTGTATAATCATATTTCTCAGCGAGAATGTCTGCAACTTTTTTGCTGTCAGTAACTTTGTTGGATGTAGAAAGAATTACAAACTTTTCTTCTTCAGAAGTTGAAAGATTGTAAACCGAAACATTTTTGATTTTGTTGTCTTGCAAAATGGATACAAGTTCCTTGATGTTTATCATATTTAAATTGTAACAGCACAAACATTTTTTGTCAAACAATTTTTTAGCCTGTTACTGATTAAAAAAGGTAAAATTGTCAAAAATTCTGCCATGAGAAAGATTAACCTTATATTTCAAGAAATTCTGAAGTTCACACTTATCTATCTTTTTTGCTTCGTTTGGATAAGATATTTCATAAAAAAATTGTGGCTGTCCGTTCTTCTCACATTCATACTGACAAGTCTGATCTATCTCATCATTTTCTGCGTGCAGAGAAATAAGCAAAACAAAACCGGTTTGAAGATGAAAGAAAAAGAAGATGCTGAAAATATGTTCTTGTCCTTAGCCTGTCAAACTGACCCTATGGAATTTTTTGTCAAACTCGCCTCAAAAAAGCACAAAAACATAACAAAACACAAGAAATACATTGTGATTAACCATGTCGAAGAAAAAGTGAAAACTCTGCTTTATGTTGATGTTTCTTTTGAAGGAATGACAATTTCAAGATTCATGAGCATCTATAACAGTGTCAAAAAAGAAAAAGCAACAAAGATTGTCATTTGTTGCAAAGAAATAACGGACAAAGGGCTCAGTGCATTTTGCCAAAATTTTAATGAAAAATTTTTGATTTTGGACACCTATGCCACCTACGAAAAACTTTACAAATTCTATGATTGTTTCCCTGAAATAACTCATCAATATAAAAAAGAAAAGAAACTTGCATTCAAAGACTTTGTTGCCTATTCGTTCAATAAAAAAAGGACAAAGGGCTATTTATTCTCCGCCATCATCCTTATCTTGAGCAGTTTGTTTATCAGAATGACAATCTATTATTGCGTCGTTGCATCGATATTGGTAATTTTTGCTCTTATTTCACAATTCAATCCATATTTCAATGTCAAGACCGAAAGCGAAATCCTATAAAAACAATTGCATAACATAAAATCACATAATAAATAACATAAAATAAATAACATAAACAACAATGAAGCAGACAGGTGCATCTGTTTCATGTTGTCGATGTCAACACGACAAATTAAGGCAATTGAATGTGTTTGAAATCTTTTCGAGTTGATTTGTATAAAATGAAAATATTGCCAATCACTTGCACCACTTCAGCATTCGTTTTTTGTGCAATTTCATTTGCCAAATCTTTAATTTCATAGTCACAATTTTTGAGCATTTTGATTTTGACAAGTTCTCTTGCTTCCAAAAGCAAGTTGACTCCATTAAGGACATTTTCAGAAATGCCATCTTTTCCAATCTGCATAACTGGGTCAAGTGCATTTCCAAGACCTCTCAAATACGCTCTTTGTTTTGTTGTTATCATATCATTTCCTTTTAATTTAATCACAATATGTTGTGTATTATGTTGCATAACACAACAATCTAAAGTGTAATATGCAATTATTCGATATATTCAAATGAAATATCTTTAATCACAACAGTGTCACCCTCTTTCAAACCTTTTTCTTTGAGCATATCAATGACACCCATTTCTTTAAGTTTGTTTTGGAAATAAGCAAAAGACATTTGGTCAGAAATCACAACACCTCTTGCCAAGTTCTCAATTCTTCCCCCAGAAACTTCAAAACTGCCATCATCATGTCTTGTGATTTCGATAGAAGAAAAGTCCTTTTTGTCAAAGTCAAATTCTTCAACTGCAAGAGCCTGTTTCTTTGGAATTTTCTTCAGGTTTTCCAAAATCTTCTTCTTTAAGGTTTCAACACCCTCTCTAGTGTATGAAGAAATGCAAACATAATCAGAAATCTTCAAAGTTTTTGTGAAATTGTCTATTTTTTTCTTCAGTTCTTCTTCGTCAAGCAAATCACACTTAGAAAAGACCACGATTTGTTTTGTTTTGAGAAGTTCTTTGTTATATTTCCCAAGTTCATCATTGATGATTTTGTAATCTTCAACAGCACTTCTTCCTTCACTTTCAGATATGTCAATCAAATGAACGATAAGCCTGACACGCTCAACGTGTTTCAAGAAATAATGCCCAAGACCAGTCCCTTCACTTGCCCCTTCAATAAGCCCAGGAATGTCCGCAACAACAAAGGCTTCTCCCAAAACTTCACACACTCCCAAATTTGGATATATTGTTGTGAAAGGATAGTTTGCAATCTTTGGATTTGCGTTTGAAATGACCGACAAAAGCGTGGATTTTCCAACATTTGGAAAGCCCACCAATCCAACATCAGCAATGGTTTTAAGTTCCAAAATCACTTCTTTTGGTGAAGTTGTTTCTCCAAGTTGAGAGAATGTTGGTGCCTGTTTGATTGAAGACTTATAGTAAGCATTTCCATGTCCACCAACACCACCTTTCAGAGCCACAAAGACAGCCCCATCTTCATTCAAATCAGCAATGATTTTGTCCGTTTTAGGATTGATCAAAATTGTTCCAGTTGGAACAAGAATAATCTCATCTTTTCCACTCTTTCCGGTCTGATTTTTTTGATGTCCGTCTTCGCCATTTTCAGCGACAAATTTCTTTTTGAATCTGAAACTATACAATGTGTTCAAGTCATTTGTAGCCTTGAAAATCACATCTCCACCCTTTCCACCATCACCACC
This sequence comes from uncultured Christensenella sp., assembly GCA_905195085.1. Taxonomy (GTDB): domain Bacteria; phylum Bacillota; class Clostridia; order Christensenellales; family UBA1242; genus Caccovivens. The sequence goes on along the minus strand of CAJJUK010000001.1, from coordinate 50,087 downwards.
ATCTGGACCACCATTGGCAGTTTGAGCGGTACGCAAAAAAGAGGTGGAACCTTTGCCACCGTTTCCTGCTTTTATTGAGATTTTAACTCTGTCAAGAAACATAAACTCTCCTATTTTTTTGTTTTTGCATCTTTCTTTGTTTTTAAGTCTTCTGGCGGAACGCCTATGCGTGAACTTGGACAATTTGCATTAAAGACACAGTTTTCACAATCTGGCTTCATTGCCTTGCATACATATCTCCCAAACAAAACCATTTGATAGTGCAATTTTGACCATTCATTTTTTGGAAAAATCTCGCACAATTTTTCTTCGCATTTGTTTGGATCCTTGGTGTTCACAAGTCCAAGACGATTGGAAACTCTAAGCACATGAGTGTCCACAGCAAAATTATCTCCACCAAAAGCCACAGCCATAACAACATTTGCTGTTTTTCTTCCAACACCCGCAAGTGTCAAAAGGTCATCAAAATTGTCAGGAACTTTCCCGCCAAATCTGCTTATGATATCTTGGCTTGCGGACTTGATTGATTTTGCTTTGTTGTGATAAAACCCACAAGAATGAATTTTCTCTTCCAATTCTTCTTGAGAAATATCGACAAAATCTTGTGGTTTGTTGTGAGTTTTGAAAAGTTCATTTGTGACCTGATTGACTCTCTTATCTGTGCATTGGGCAGACAAAATGACTGCAACCAAAAGTTCAAAAGGAGTTTGATGTTCAAGTTCACATCTTGGGTTTTCAATCATTTTATCAAGACCGCTTACAACACTTTTGCTATCTATCATCGCACAACCTCTTTTGTTATTTCATCAATGGGAAAAGCACAACATCTCTGATGTTTGGACAATCGAAAATGAATTGCAAAAACCTGTCAATTCCAAAACCCAAACCTGAAATTGGTGGCATACCATGTTCCATTGCAAGCAAGAAATCTTCATCAACGTCCATAGTCTCTTCATCGCCAGCCTTCTTTTCTTCAAGTTGAAGTTCCAATGTTCTTCTTTGAGTGATTGGATCAACAAGCTCAGAATATGCCTTAACAAGTTCTGCACCACCTGCAACCACTTGGAAAACATCAATAATTCTTTCATCTTTATCATTTCTTCTGGCAAGAGGAATGAGAGATGCTGGATAGTTGTAAAGAATTGTTGGATTGACAATGTCAGCACGAATTTTACGTTTATAGACATAATCAATAAGGGTTCTGACAGTCTTGCATTCTTCAAGTTCTGTATAGCCAAAAAGCCCTCTGTCAACAACAATCTTTTTCAATTCGTCAACATCATCAATTGAAAGAAAATCACAACCCAAAAGTTCTCTCATTCTTGCAACATAATCAATTCTTGGCCATTGTCCACCAAAGTCAATTTCCTGACCCTGATAGTTGATTTTTGTTGTTCCCAAACATTCTTGCATAAGACTCGTCAGCATTGTTTGGAAGAATTTGATGTTGTCTTCAAAGTTCCAATAAGAAGCATACCACTCAACCTGAGTGAATTCTTGAAGGTGAGATGGATCCATTCCTTCGTTTCTGAAGTCTTTTCCAAGTTCAAAAACTCTGTCAATTCCTGCACCAATACATTGCTTCAAATGACACTCTGTTGCAATTCTCAAGTTACATTCAATGTCCAAAGCATTGTGATGTGTGAAGAAAGGTTTTGCACTCGCACCAGAAACACTTGTCTGCAAGATTGGAGTTTCAACTTCAATGAAACCATTGTCTTCCAAATATCTTCTGATAAATGAAACAACCTTGCTTCTTGTTAAGAAAATCTTTCTGCTGTCTTCATTTGTGATAAGGTCAAGATAACGCTGACGATATTTAATCTCAGTGTCTGCAATTCCGTGGAATTTTTCTGGAAGCGGACGAAGTGTTTTTGAAAGCAAAACAACCTTTTCTGCCTTGACTGTAATTTCACCAGTTTGTGTTTGATAAACTTCCCCTTCAACTCCAATAAAGTCACCAATATCAATCATCTTTTTGTAGAAATTATAGTCTTCTTCTGAAAACTCATTTCTTCCAACTGAAATTTGAATTTTGTCATAGATATCTCTGATTTGGCAGAAACCAAACTTTCCCATTATACGACGAAAAATGATACGACCAGCAATTTTGACATGTTCGCCCAATTTTTCTCTTGCTTCTTTGATTGTGCAAGTTCTTTCAAACTTCTCTTTGTATGGAATTTCTCCCATTTTCTTGAGTTCTTCGATTTTTTGTCTTCTTATATCAATTTCGTTTGATAAGTTTTCTTCCATTTAATGCCTCCGCTTTTTGAATATTATGTTTAAATATAACATATAAAACAAAGTAAGTCAACAAATTGAGGGTTTTGTCATTCGTCAAAATTCGCACATACACAAAGTGATGAAACATATAAAAATCATTTGGAAAAGAAAATTTTGTATGCTAAAATAAGAGAAGTCCAAAATGGACCATTAAGGAGAAAATTATGATTAAAATCATCGTTGATAGTACGGCATATACTCCAAAAGAATATGCTGAAGCAAATGATATAACTGTTATTCCACTCAGAGTTTTATACAAAGACCAAGAGTTTGATGAAGGGTATCCTGGAACATACGATGCCTTTTTTGAAGATTTCACAAAGACAAAAGTTTTTCCAAAAACAAGCCAACCTTCTTTGGAAACTTTCATTGAAGAATATGAAAAAGCCATTGATAAGGGAGATGAAGTCATTGTTTTCACAATCAGCAGCACCCTTTCTGGCACTTATAGTGTTGCTTGCCTTGCAAAAGATCAATGCAAAGATCCAAGCAAAGTTCATGTGATTGATTCTCAAGGAAACACCCAAACAGTTTTGGGATATGTAATGGAAGCGGTTAACATGAGAAATGCCGGTGCCACTTGTGAAGAAATCATCAAACGTATTGAAAGCCTTATTCCAAACAGCGCAGTTTCTTTCATTCCTGACACTTTGGAATATCTCGCAAAAGGTGGAAGAATTGGAAAAGTCACTGCCACAATAGGTTCAATTTTGAAAATCAAACCAATAATCACCTTTAAACAAGGGACATTATCCGACAAGAAAAGCATTGGTCTTCAAAAAGCAATGAAGGACCTTATTGCTTCTATCCCTGAAAAAATAAAAAGATTGTTCATTATTCATATTGCCAACACAAAATTCTTTGAAATGTTAAAGAAATTTGTTTATGAATATCTTGCAAAACGCCCAGACAAAGACAAAATTGAAGTTTATGAAGGTGAAGTGGGCCCAGTTAATGCTGCACACGTTGGCCCAGCAATCGGTCTTGCATGGATTGCTGAATCATAAATCTGTCAGCTTTTCCACTTCGTTTTTGAAGATTAATAAAAACAAGTGTTTCCCTTTTTAGATATTGTTTTGTTAATAAACAACCTTCAGAAAGTTGTCATCAATTTTAGGTTCTTGAAAAAAGAACTATTTTCCTAATGCAATCTATGTTATAATGTCAATAACAAAATAAAAATTGGAGGATTAAAATGATAAAGAAAACAGCAATAATTATTGGTGCTTCAAGTGATATCGGACTTGAAACTGCAAAACATATGGCTCAAGAAGGATTTAATTTGGCACTTACATACAACTCAAATCAAGTTGATTTTGAAAAAGAAATTGAAAACAAGAAAAACGTTGAAATCAAAAGTTATAAACTTGATTTATGCCAACCTGCACAAATTAAGAAGGTGTTTGAAGAAATGGAACATGACTTCAAATATTGGGATACTTTGGTTTTTTGTTCAGGAGTTGCCCAAAAAAGGCAACTGATTTTTGATGTGTCCGATGAAGAAATCGACAATCTGTTTGAAGTAAACATCAAATCTGCAATCAGATGCATAAGAGAATTCACAAAGCGCACAATAAACAAGAACCCTGCAGGCATAGTTTTGATTGGTTCTTTCGTCAACAAAAACGGCTGTTCCTGTGAAAGTGTTTACACAGCAACAAAAAGTGGACTTTCCGGCTTGTGTAAATCATTGGCAAGCGAACTTGGAAATCTTGATGTGAGAATAAATGTCGTTGCACCTGGATTCATTGACACAAAAATGAACAACAATCTTTCACAAGAAGAAAAAGATGAATTTTGTGAAATTACCCCTCTCAAAAGGCTTGGAACAACAGATGACATTGCAAACGCAGTTGCATTTTTGTCAAGTGATAATGCATCTTTCATCACCGGTCAAACCTTGTATGTAGATGGTGGTTTAGTGCTCGAATAATTGCATAATACACAACATCTTGTGTGATATGCAATCTAATTTTGAAAATTTTGATAATTTTTGTTATTTTGAATTTTTTTTGCTTTTGTTGGGTTTTATTTGTATTTCGTGTCGAAATGTGATATAATAACAACGTATTTTGAATATTTTTAAATTTTACGAAACGAGAAAGGAGCAATTTATGGCAAAACAAAATGCTTACGAATTTAACAATCTGACAAAGGCTCAACAAGATTGTTTATCACTTATTGAGTCTTTGGGAATTTATGAACTCAGAGCACTTGCAAGAGTTTTTGGCGACAATTCACCTACCACCTTGAAGAGAAATGACCATATCTCTATTGTCATGAACAAAATCATTTCTGGGGAAGATTTGAAACCAATTCCTCTCAGACAAGGCAGACCATATAAAGAACTCAGCAACATTGAAGGCATTTTGGCAGAACTTTCTCAAATCACTGGAAAGGACTATTCCTTGAAATCTAATCAACAAAGAGGAACAAATCGTTTACAAAAAGTTGTCACCTTCAGACAAATGGAAGATGATGTGATCAAACAGAAACTCTTTCCAATCAAAGTTAAAGGAATCCTTTGCGAAAGAAACGAAAAAGAATTTTTCTTCTACAACCAATACAATTCCGAAAAAAAAGGTTTTGTTTTGGTTAAAAAGAACATGGACACAAGACTCAAACCTTATGACTATGTTGTCGGAACTGCAGTCATTATGAATGAGGAAAAAGATTACATACTTGACAGCATTGAATATCTCAATTTCCAAAATTATCAAAACTATCAAGACATCACAAACGAATATGAACAGACTGTTCCAACCCAAAAACTTGCTTTTGAGAATAACGAAATTGTTTTGGGAAGCAGATATATGTTGAAACAAGGCAAGTTCATTGATAACATTGACAAATTCAAAAATTTGCTTAAGAAACTCAATGAAAACAAGATAATCACTTTGGGAATCATTCCAAATGTGATGTTTGAAGACCAAGAAGCAATCAAAAGTTTGGGATTCAACAATTTGTTTGTTCTTAATTACAATGACCGCCCACTCTCCGTATATGAAACGATGCTCATGGTCATTGAACACATCAAACGTTTGCAACAACAAGGCTTGAGAGTTGCTTTGTTTGTGCAGGATATAACCACCTTGGCAAACGATATTGATTTCGCATTCAAAACAAACACAAAAGTTCTCATGGGACACACAGAAAATGCTGTTGACATAATCAAACAACTCATGCTTTTGGCCAAGGCCGGTGGAGAACACAAACACACAACAATTTTCACCACCCTAGACGAAACAGATATGTTTGACCAAATGTATGTTTCAGCTGTTTACAAAGTTTCAAAAAAGATTGAGTTATAAGATTCAACACACAAACGATTGTCATTGCAAATAGGCGTTTTTATGAATTCATAAGAACGCTTTGTTTTTTGTTTGACTTTATATGTCTAAATTTTTATACTTATTAATATAATTTTAAGAGCAACCTCGCCCATTCAACTGGAGGTATAATGAGCAACATAATTCTTTCAATACCAAGTGGTTTTGACCTGTTTGGTTGGAGAGTGAATTTCTACGGAATCATCAGTGCCCTCTCTTATCTTTTAGGCATTGTCATCACTTGTCTAGTCGCAAAAAAGAGAGGTTTCAAAATTGAAGATATAGTGACACTTGCTTGCTATGTCATTCCTTTTGCCATTATTGGCGCAAGACTTTACTATGTTTTGTTTAGATTGGAATATTACACAAACTTTTGGGATATCTTCAAAATTTGGGAAGGCGGGCTTGGATTCTACGGCGGTTTGATCGGTGGAGCATTGGCAGTCCTGCTTTATTGTCTTATCCACAAGAAAAACTTCTTTGCCTTGATTGACATCATCGCCCCTGCCCTTATTTGCGCTCAAGCACTTGGACGTTGGGGAAACTTCTTCAATCAAGAAGCCTATGGCTACCCAATTGAAAATCCAAGTTGGCAATGGTTCCCATTTGGAGTTTACATTGACCATTGCACACAACCTGACTGCACCTGTGGTGGAAGTGGCTGGCACTTGGCAACATTCTTCTATGAGAGTTTATGGAACTTCATTTCCTTTGCAATTTTGATGATTCTGCTCTACAAAGTTAACTTCAAAAGAAATGGAATGGTTGCTTCATATTATCTCATTCTCTATGGCATCGGAAGAATGTTCATTGAAGGGTTGAGAACTGACAGTTTGTATTTAGGTTCAATCAGAATTTCACAATTATTAAGCGTCATTTTCATCATTCTTGGGCTTGCAATAATCTTATACAACACCTTAACCAAAAAGAAAAGTGAAGACAGTTTTGATAAAATTATGGAAATAGTGAAGTCAGACCTTTAAATCAGATTTGCAAAACAATTGATTACAAGTTTAAAACATAAAATTATAAACATAATAATTCCATGAAAGGAAGAGTGTTTGGGATTAAGAAAAGTCTGCTGTTGAAAATAACGGCAATTTTTCTTTTTTTATGCTTTGCTGTCGCAACCTTTTTCGCACTTTACTCCCTAAAAATTCCAGACCTTTGGTTCTATAATTTCTGCATCTCTCTTGGGCTGTTTCAAATTGTCAAAGGCTTTTTCTTTAAACTTGACAGCGCCCTTTACATAGGTTTTTTACTTCTGTTTATTGGACTTGCCGGATATCTTTTTTGGTTTACAGAAACTCGCAATTATGCCCCATTTTTCATCTCTTTGGCATTCATTTTGGCATCTATTTTCACCTTCATTTTCACCGGACAAAACTTTCATCTCATATTTGCTTATTCGCTAATTTTCGTGACTATTTTTGCTCTTTTGCTGGTAAAAAATTTTATAACATTGCCTATTTTTATTGCTTTTATATCTCTATTTTTGGTATTATTAGTTGTAGAAATATTTTATGACAAAAAATGGAGAAAGTAGGTATGTTTTCACAGGAAACTGATGGCTATAAAAAATCAGAAGTAGACAGTTACATTCAAAGAATGAAAGCAAATTATGAAGCAAAACTCATGGAAGAAAAACTTAAAGCTTTGGATTCTGAAAAGAAAGTTTTGGACATGAAAAATGAACGCTTTGAAATTGAAAACAAAGAAAAAAACATCATGACTGCTCTTAATGCCATTGAAAAAGCAAAAAAATTCCAAGAAGAAGGCTCAAAAACATATTACAAGTTGATTATGGACAAATTGGAATTGTTGCTCAAAGAACTGTCATTGAAGTTTCCAGAACTGAAAAAAAATCAGGACTTTATGAACTTGCTTTATGAATTTTCAAACATCATTCATGATTACAAAGACAAACTTGAGAAAGCTTCTGTCATCACTCAACCTATCTACTCAGAAAATGACAGCATGCGCCTGCTTCTTAACAAAATGCAGGACTATAAGAAAGGGCATGAGCCTCCAAAAGAAGTCCATATTTCTACCATCAAAAAAGAACCAAAAACTTTGAAAGATTTGCCCGTAAGTGAAAGTGGTTTCGATTTTGAAGAGGCTTTAAATCCAACAGAAGACTTGGAAGAAATCATGAAAGCGTTTGATTTTTACAATCAAAACTAAAAACAAAGGAAGGGAAGAAAAAATGATTGAATACAAATTTGACACACAACTTTTGATTGAAGGAAAAAATTTGTCTGACGAAAAAATCAGACAATACATCACAGACAACATTGAAGGAGATTGTTTGCTTGTTGTTGGAGATGACGAACTTATCAAAATTCATTTCCACACAAACACACCATGGAAAGTTCTGGAATATTGTGACTCACTTGGTGACATTCAAGACATTGTTGTCGAAAACATGGAAAGACAGGCAAACGGCTTGCATGGTTAATGTCAAAAACAGTCTAAACCTGCTTGTATTTTTCAACCACAGAGCAACTTATGCAACAAAAAAACACCTTCAATTTTGATGGTGTTTTTATTTTTTCTGAATTTGATCATTGATATTTCTTTCACTTTATTTTCAGAAAAAGATTGTCAGGAACATTCCTGAAATAACGCCGACTGCATATTGCAAAGCAAGAATACCAAAATTTTCAAGCATATGCTTTTTGTTTCTTGTAAACAAAATGACAAGTCCTACCCCTGCACCTGCAGTAAGCCCTGCAACCAATGCTGGGAATGAAAGCGTTCCATAAATAAACAATTCAACAAGCAAAACAGAAGAAGCACAATTTGGAATCAATCCAATCAAACTTGCAATCAAAACCTGAAGATACATGTTTGTCGTGAGCAAATTCTCGAGTGCTTCGGTTCCGCAATAACCAATGATTAGGTTTATGATGAATGTTGCAACAAAAATGTATATTATGATGTTGAAAGTGTGCATGAAGGCATCAAGAAAGATGTTATTTGCACAGCAACCATGTTCATGTCCACAATCTGACGCACATCTGTCCGTGTGAATATGTCCACATTCATGAATATGTTCATGGGAATGTTCGTGCTCGTGATGTTCTTCATGTGAATGCTCATGATCTGCATCAGTGTCTATTGCAATTTCATGAGTCCCCGTTTCAGTCACTGGAACACCAGCAACATTTGGCACAACCTTTTTCTTTTTAGATTTTCTGATTACTCCAATCGTCAAATCAATCAAATACCCCCAAAAAATTGCGAGTGCGATTTTTACACCAATGAGAAGCAACATTGAAAGGATTTGATCTGCGTTTGAAATCATGATTGGAATTGCTTCATCAGAAGTCGCAACAAACACTGCTACAAGTGTTCCCAAAGAAACCGTTCTTCCAGAATATAAATCTGCTATAACTGATGAAAATCCACACTGTGGAACACAACCTAGAAATGAAGCATATAGAACACTTGTCTTTTTATTTTTTGAAAGAAACCTGCTGAATTTGTGACTGTGGTCATGTGAAAGATAAGAAACGAGAAGATAAGCAAGAAAAAGAACTGGAACAACCTTAAGGCAGTCCAGGACAGCATCATATAGGCTATCAACAAAAATTTCCATTGCCACTTATCTCCCCAAAATTTTTGTTATTATAACACATAGTTTATTAAATTACAAAATAAATTATTATTTTTTTAATTCGGTTGACTAATCAACTGTCCTTGTGATATTATTTGAAAAAGCCCTTAAATAAGCTTTTTATGGAGAGAAAAATGGAAGAAGAAAACCTTGACATAAAAAATTTATTACACATAAAACATGCTTATAGCAAATATTTAAACTTCAAACTTTCCAATGAAAATTTGACTTCAAGTTATTCGGTTTTTGTCGAAGCATTGAGTCAGCAAAATTTTCATTCCCAACAAGAACTGACAAATTTTCTTGGTTGCAACAAGGCACACACAAGCAGAACTTTAATAAAAATGCAAATGAAAGGTTTAATTGCTCCCATATATCCAGGTCATAACGAAATCAAACTGACAGACAAAGGTCAAGAACTGGCCAAAAAAGTCGCAAGTCACAAACGTGAAATGATTAGTGAACTTTTTAAAAATGTGACAAAAGAAGAAAAAATCATTTTTGAAAAAGTTCTCAATCAAATGATAGAAAATGCTAAAATCATTGAAGAAGCATAAGGAGTTAAAGATGGATAAAGAATTGAAACTTATCAATGTCAATAAAAAATACAAGTTGTCAAATAAAGAAACTTTCCAAGCACTTTATGACATCAATGTTGAATTTGACAAAGGCGAACTCGTTTCCATAGTTGGTGAAAGCGGAAGTGGAAAGTCCACCCTTATGAATCTTATTGGTGGACTTGATTCAGACTATACTGGCTCCATCATTGCTGGTGGAGAAGATTTGAGTAAATTATCAGAAAAGGAACTCGACAAATATCGTAAAAACAAAGTCGGTTTTGTTTTTCAGTCATTTAATTTGATTTCTCACTTGTCAATCTTGGATAATGTCACCCTTGCTCTCACACTTTCAAATGTTGGAGAAAAAGAGAAAGTTGCAAAAGCAACAGAAATTCTAAAAAGAGTAGGTCTTGAAAACCAACTGAAAAAGAAACCAACTCAACTTTCTGGAGGTCAAAAACAAAGAGTGGCAATTGCCAGAGCTTTGATTAATGATCCTGAAATCATAATTGCAGATGAGCCAACTGGTGCTTTGGACAGCGGAACTTCAATGCAAATTTTGGAAATCTTGAAAGAAATTGCAGACAGCGGAAAATTGGTTATCATGGTGACCCACTCCGAGAAAGTTGCTTCAATCTCTTCTCGTGTTGTTGAGATTTCCGACGGTAGAATTGTTGATGACAAAATTAACAAAAATTACAAGAGAAACAAAAACGCAGAATTCAAATTGCAAGAAGAAATTCCTGAGACAACGACAGAAAGTTTATCAAATAAGAACAAAAAATCAAAAAATTCAAAAGATAAACAAAACCTTTCTATGTGGTCCGCAATAAGACTTTCTTTCCATAATATGTGGGCAAGTCGTGTAAAGAATTTTTTAATGGCTTTTGGAGTTGCAATTGGAATTGGAAGTTTGATTTTGATGATGAGTTTCAGTTCTGGAATCACGGACTATATCAACAACACCATGAAATCATATTCTGACCCTACAATTGTGACAATTTCAAAAAAAGGTAGCGGTGACATTTCAAGCATGATGATGCCAAATTTCTTTGACGACGGAGAAAAAGAAACCTTAATTGAAAATATCAATGCATATTTGTCAGAAAACAATTATGACTTTCAAGTCACTGAAGATAATGTAACTGAAGGTTTCAGCATGATGACCGTTGCGACAGGTGCAAAAGTTTATTACAGTCCAAGCGGAGATTATTTTCAAAGCAAAGATGACCCTGAAGCAGACTATGTCTCACTTTCAATCATATATCTCTACTCCACACCACCATATTACAGTGACAGCAATGTAATTGAAGGTGAAATGGGAACATCAACTGGTGGATTTATGTTTTCAAAGGGCATCAGCAGTTTGTTTGAAGACGGCTCTGCAGTTGGAAAAGAAGTTGAAATATCTTTCACCTTCAAAACATCTCAATCAGATCCTGGCACAGTGATAGAAAAACAAGACACAATTTGTGGAATTATGGACACATCAGTAATGTCAAATTTCCTTGTTATGTATGTTGACTATGATTACATTCAATCCATATTTGAAGAAAAAGGAGTTGGCGATTATTTCGCACCAACCTCCCTCTACATTCAAACTCCTTCTGAAACTGTGACAAACGCAATCAATGACTATCTCGCAACAACAGAAGGATACACTGGTTCCATCGAAGACCAACTTGCTGGAATGTTCAACAGTATGTCAAGCATAATTGGTACTTCACTTGTCGTGATCTCCTGCATTTCACTCTTTGTTTCTGCAATGATGATTTTGGTTGTTCTCTACATGAGCGTAACCGAAAGAACAAAAGAAATTGGCGTTCTCAAATCAATCGGTGCAAGAAGAAAGGATATCAAACGAATTTTCACTTCGGAAAGTTTCTTGGTCGGTGTTCTAAGCGGAATTTTTGGAATCATCTTCAACTTAATCTTAACTTTGGTTGTTTGGTTGGTTCTCACTTACACAATAGGACTTGCCCCAATAAGTTACCGCTGGTGGTATTTTGCAATTGCGCTCGGAGTTTCAATTGTAATAAGTATGTTGGCAGGACTTTATCCAGCAAGCAAAGCAGCAAAACTCGATCCTGTTGAAAGTTTGCGTAGAGAATAATAAAATTCCAAAACTTATGAAGGTATTTCTATGATAAACATAAAAAAATTTTTAAAAGACAATTCAGATTTGCGTTATGCAGAATTCAATAAAAAATTCATAAATACACGCTATCCAATCATCGGAGTTCGGCTTCCAACACTGCAGAAATTTGCAAAGGAAATTGAACCTGAATATATTGAATTTGATGAAAACTTATCTCATGAAGAAATCATGTTGTACATCTATTGTGCTGGATGCTTCAAGACAGAAGACGAACAACTTGAATACCTTGAAAACATCTTACCTTACATCGACAATTGGGCCACCTGCGATTGCACTGGAGCATTAAAAAAGTTAAAAGGTGAAAAATCATTCCAATTCTTTTCCAAACTCCTAAAGAGTGACAAAGAATTTGAAATTAGAGTTGGAATAATTGGTTTCATGAAGAACTTTCTTAAAACAGAAAAATTAGGAGAAATCTTGGCACAAATCAGAGAAGTAAAGTCAGATGCATATTATGTCAAAATGGGAATCTCCTGGTTTTATGCAGAATTGTGCGCCTTTAACAGTGAACTAGCCGTCGAAGAAATCAAAAACACGCAAGATAAATTCATAAGAAACAAATCCATCTCAAAAGCAAAAGAAAGTTACAGAGTCTCTGCCACAACCAAAGAAGAATTGGAAAAACTTAGAATGAAATAACAAAAACAAATAAAAGAAAAGCCCATGAAACCCATGGACTTTTTTATTTCATACAACGACATGTTTTTTATCCACATCGCTTTTTTATAACAAAAAAGAGAGATCACATCTCTCTTAATTGAACTATTTGTTATCTGCTGATTTAACTTTTGCTGCTTTACCAGTGAGATCTCTAACATAATAGAGTTTTGCTCTTCTTGGTTTACCTTTTCTTACCACTTCAATAGTAGCAATTTTTGGTGAATGAACTGGGAATGTTTTTTCAACGCCAACACCATAAGAAATTTTTCTTACAGTGAAAGTTTCTCTGATTCCACCATTCTTTCTGGCAATAACAACACCTTCAAAAGCTTGCAATCTTTCCTTGTCGCCTTCTTTGATTTTGACAGTAACCTTAACAGTGTCACCGATGGCGAATTCAGGGATAGAATCTTTCATGCTTTCTCTTTCCAATTGGTCAATAATATTAGCCATGACTTATCTCCTTTTTTCAGATTTTCGACATGATGCTCATAAAGTAAAAACCCAGCGGAACACCCGAAGTCTTTTTGATTATAGCACAACCAAATATATAAAAACAAGTGTTTTTACAAAGATTTTTGTTAATTTGTCAAACATTTTTCAGTAAATTAGGATTTTATGTTGCCAAAAATTTTAAAAACCATACAAAGTTGCCATAAAGTATAATTTACCTTCATTATCAATCATAACAATATTGCAAGCAAATGCTTTATTTTGAGTGATAAGTTGAATGCTGGTTTCTCCGTAGGAAAGAACATTTGTAAATTGCAAAATATCCTCATACAAATTTTTTACTTCTGGAGAAAATGCTTGAATTTCTGATTCAGAAAGAGTTGAAACGTCAACATCATTCAACATAATCTTATATGATGTAAATGAATATGCTGGGTAAACATCTGCCCCTGTATATACATCAAAAACATAGGAAACTACAAAACCTGTGTTTTGACTGTCATCAAAAATCAAAGTTGAACTTTTTCTTCCAACTTCCACTTTACTCTGAGAAATTCTCATGCCACCAGTAAAGCTATCTGCAAACTCTCCATCATCAAAATGCGAATAGCTCCCATCATTTGGTGTTTCGTCTTTGATAACTTGCATATTTACAAGTTGATAAGTTTTTTCTTCAATAAATTGTTCTCCACACCCTGCAAGACTGAAACCACCAAGAATTACTAAGCAAAAACAAGCAAGAATAGATAAAACTTTTTTCTTTGTCATAAATCCTCCCTTTTTATGTAATATACAATACCCCAAAAAAACAAAAATGTCAATACTGTTTGCAAAACATTAATTATTGAAAAGCATTTTTCACGTGATTAATAAAATCGTCACAGACTTCAATTACATCAAATCTGACATCATGATCATACATATTTTTCATCATCAAATAGACTTCTGCAACCCTTTTGATTTGATTTTGTTTGTGTAATGTGACAGCCTCAATTGGTCTTCCGAAAGCAAAGGTTGAACGATTTTTAACTTCAACAAAGACAATGACATCGTCCTTTTCTGCAATGATGTCAATTTCCCCAATTCTGTTTTTGTAATTAGTTTCAAGGATTTTATATTTTTCTTTCTTTAAAAATTGGACAGCCCTTATTTCGCCTTTGTTTCCCTCAATTTTGTTCTTCACCTTTGAAATGTCTTTGTTATCTTCTTTCATAATCCACCTAAATAAATAAAAAATGATTATTTTTATATAATTAATAATCATTTAAAATCAATCTATTGTCATTTTTCCTAAACGACCTTTTCGGAAGTCATCAACAACACTTTTGGCAGTTCTTTCCATGTCAACTTCTCCACCATTTTTGACATATTTTCTTACTTTCGCAACACCTTCAAGTGTTGTTTCTCCATTATATCTGTTTTTAATATTTTCTGGATAAAGATTTGTCAAAAGAGAAAGAAGCTGTTCTGCAAGTTCCACAAAATCCAATATTTCATCTCTGATGCTGCCAACATAGGCCAATTTTTTTGCGACTTCCTGGTCTGCAATGTTTGGATATAAAGTCCCTGGAGTGTCATAAACTTCAATGCAATCACCAATAGGGAGCCAAAGTCCGTGTTTTGTCACTCCCGCCTTGTCACCAGTAATCGTTTTTGCCTTTTTACACAAATTATTGACAAGCGTGCTCTTCCCACAATTTGGAATTCCAACAACCATTGTTCTTATGCTTGGTTTGACGCCTTTGCTTTTATATTTCTCAATTTTGTTCTTTGCAAGCCCCTTGATTTTGTTGATAATCAAATCAGATTTACCTGATGCTGTGCTATTGAACAAAACATAATCACTTGTCTGTGTTTTGAATTGTGGCAAGAAGAATTTAATTTTATTTTCATCTGCCATATCAATCTTGTTAAAAACATACAAGACTGGTTTGTTTTGTGTGAGTTGATTTAAAGATGGATTTAATGAAGATAATGGAATACGTGCATCAAGAATATAAGTCACAACATCAACTTTTTTGAGTTGTTCACTTATATCTTTAAGTGCCTTATTCATGTGCCCAGGAAACCAATTAATCTTCATAATTCTCCTATATTTTGTGTATTATGCGTTGCATACTACAATGCATATAGTGTTATTCAACATCATCGAGCAAATCTTTTCTCAACTGCTTGGTTCGCTTGATGCTTTGCTCTTTTCTCCATTTTTCCACTTCTTGATGATTGCCAGAGACCAACACATCTGGAACTTTTAACCCCATAAATTCTTGAGGTCTTGTGTATTGAGGATACTCCAACAACCCATTTGAAAAACTTTCACTTTCCAAACTTTCCTTTGAAATGACTCCATCAACAAATCTTGCAAGGCTGTCAACAATCACCATTGCAGGAAGTTCTCCGCCAGTCAAAATATAGTCACCAACTGAAATCTGTTCTATGTCAAACAATTGAAAGATTCTTTCATCAACTCCCTCATAGTGTCCACAAACAAAAATCAAATGCTGAAATGTTGACAACTCTTTTGCTTTGTTTGTGTTGAAGGTCTTTCCAATTGGTGAAGGAAAGATTATCTTTGCATCTTTTGTTTTAACAGAATTTATTGCATCAAACAAAGGCTGGACAGACATCAACATTCCCGCCCCGCCACCAAAAGGATAATCATCACATTTTTTGTGCTTATCCTTGGAAAAATCTCTGATATTGACAATATTTATTTCCAAAATTCCACTTTCAGTCGCCCTTGCCAGAATGCTGGTTTTGAGTGGAGAAAATGCTTCTGGAAACAATGTTAGAATATCAATTCTCATTCTTGGCTTACCTTTGCTCCGTTATATTCACTTCTTATAGCGTAGATTCTCTTTCCGTCTTTTTTGAATATTGCCTTCTTGAAAGGAACTTCATACATATGATCATTTTCTTTGATTATCAAAATGTCATCAAAACCATAATCGGTCACATCCATAATTTGACCAATAAGTTCGCTATTCTCATCAAAAATCAATGTTCCAATCAAATCTTCAATCAAAAAGTCATCAACTGAAATTTTGTCAAATTCTTCTCTTGTGATGTAAACTTTTTTATTACGATATTTTTCTGCTGTGTTTCTGTCTGGTATTTCTTCAAACAAAACATAAGCATATCCAAGTCTGTATGTTGCAGTCTTGAATGGTGATTCTTGCTTTTCAATGTAAAGCATATGTTTACCATTAAAAATCGCAGGAATATCAATCAAAGGAAGTATTTTAACTTCCCCCTTGATACCCTGCGGTTTAATAATTTTCCCAACACAAACAAATTGCATATCAATCCTCAAACTTCACAAAAACTTTTTTGTGAGTTTTTGATGCAACAGATCTCATGATTGTTCTTATGCTTGTGGCAGTTTTTCCATTCTTACCTATGATTTTTCCAAGGTCAGAACTCGCAACTTTAACACGATATGTTATTGTCTTTTCGTCTTCCTCTTTTTCAACAGAAACACTGTTTTCATCTTCAACTAATGTTTTAACGAGGAATGTCAATAATTCGTCCATAAAGTTCTCCTTAAATTACTGAATTTTCATCTTGTCGATGAACTTTTCATTTAAAACAAAAATATTGTTTCTGTTTATCAAATTATTTGTTTTCTTGTTGAATAGCACCGCTCTTAACCAAAATTGATTTAGCAGTTTCTGTTGGAAGAGCTCCATTTTTGAGCCATTTTTGAGCTTTTTCGTTGTCAATTTTGATTTCTGCTGGATTTGTCAAAGGATTGTATGTTCCAAGCAAATCGATGTATTTTCCATCTCTTGGGCTTTTGCTATCAGCAACAACAACACGATAGAAAGGTGCTTTCTTATCTCCCAATCTTGTCAATCTAATTTTAACAGCCATTTTTCTTCTCCTTATGTTAAATTTGCTTCAACAATTTGTAAAGCATTTTCGCCTTACATTATATCACACAAAATCAAACTTGTAAAGTGTTTTTGCCATAAAAATTTATTTTTAATAAAAAAGACACTTTAATATCAGTGTCTTTAAAACATTCGTCTAAAACCTTTTTTGTTCTTCAGTTGTTTCATCATTTCTTTTGATTGCTCAAATTGTTTCAAAAGAGTGTTGACTTGTTGGATTGTTGTTCCACTACCTTCTGCAATGCGTTTTCTTCTGCTTGCCTTGATGATTTCTGGATTGAGTCTTTCTTCTTTTGTCATACTTTGAATGATTGCTTTGTTGACTGCAAGTTGTTTTTCGTCAATGTTGACACCTTTCATTTTGGAAGCCATACCAGGAATCATACCAATCAAATCATTGATGTTTCCCATTTTTTTCAGACTTTCCATTTGTGTCAAATAGTCCTCAAATGTGAAAGAATTTTCTCTAAACTTCGCTTCTAATTTCTTTGCCTCTTCCTCTGTCACAGCTTCTTGAGCCTTTTCAATCAAAGAAAGAACATCTCCCATGCCCAATATTCTGCTGGCAATTCTGTCTGGATAAAAAGGTTCAAGGTCGCCTATCTTCTCCCCAACACCTGAGAACTTGATTGGTTTTCCAGTTATCGCCTTGATTGAAAGCGCAGCGCCACCACGAGTGTCTCCATCAAGTTTTGTAAGCACAACACCTGTGATGTCCAAATCATTGTTAAAGCTCTCTGCAATTGTCACGGCATCTTGTCCAGTCATGGCATCAACAACAAGCAAAATTTCAGTTGGCTTAACTTCTTTCTTGATGTCTTTGAGCTCTTGCATCAACTCTTGATTGATGTGAAGACGTCCAGCTGTGTCGATGATTACAACATCGTAACCTTGTTTTTTTGCGTGTTCAATTGATTGTTTTGCAGTCTTTACAGGGTTTTGAGTTCCCCTTTCAAAAACTTCAACATTTGCAGTTTTTCCAACAACTTGCAACTGGTTGATTGCAGCAGGTCTGTAGATGTCGCATGCAACAAGAAGTGGTTTCTTCCCACTCTTTTTCAAGTGATATGCAAGTTTTCCACACATGGTTGTCTTTCCAGCACCCTGCAAACCACACATCATGATGACAGTTGGTGGATTTGAAGCGATTTGCAATTTCTGATTGTCAGAAGAAATGAGTTTTGTAAGTTCGTCTTTGACAATTTTGATGACCATTTGACCTGGAGTCAAACTTTTCATGACATCTTCGCCAATCGCTTTTTCTGTGGTGTCAGCAACAAATTTTTTGGCAACCATATAGTTGACATCTGCTTCCAAAAGAGCAATTCTGACTTCACGCATTGCTTCCTTAATTTCAAGTTCGGTCAACTTTCCACGCTTGGTGAGTTTTGAAAAGATATGATTAAATTTTTCTGATAATGATGAAAATAGTGCCATTATAATTTCCTTAAAATATTATCGACTTTTTCTGAAATTTCTTTTTGAGAATTTTTGTCCGCAAGTGTTTTGATTTCCCGCAAATTCAAAACGAGATTTTGTTTTGTTCCATTCATATGCAAAGCATTTTCAAACTTGTCCAATTTTTCACAAGATTTGTCAATTGCATCAAGCACAGCCTGCCTTGTGACTTTTCGCTCTTCTGCAATTTCCACAAGCGTCATGTTATATTCAAAATATGATGTCATGATTTTTTGTCTATCTTCGCTTAAAAGAGAGCCATAAATTTCAAACAATCTCCCATATTTCACAAAATCTTGAAGTTGAATTTTTGACATTTTTGCTCCTTGCCGACTTAAAACTTTATGTCGCAATTATATCATAATGTTTGATTTATTGCAACTTATTTTCATTGAAACAAATTCGCAATGATAGTGTTACTGATGTGGTAAAAAATTTGATTAAGAAAAACTTTTTCTCCTTTTTGCGTCAAAATTCCTTTGTCGATATATTCAGCAAAATAAGAATTTTTTGTCAAATCATAACCCAATTTTTTCACTTCCAACAAATCAACTCCCAAATTGCATCGAAGCCCCAGCATGATGATTTCTTCAATTTGTTCCTGATTTGTCAAAATTTCTTCTTCAATTTTCCCGAGTTCATAATCTTTCAAACTTTCGGCATTTTTAAACCTTTTTCCGCCAACAAAAGAATGTGCTGAAAGTCCAAAACCCAAATATTCCCCTCTTGCCCAATAATTCAGGTTATGATGACTTTCATAACCTGAAAAAGCAAAGTTGCTTATTTCATATCTCTCCATGCCGTTGTCACACAAATAGTTTGACAGTTTGGTGAACGCTTGAATTGTTTGATCGTCGCCAAGTGGTTTATACTTTCTCTCTTTTATCATTTGAAAGATTTTTGTATTTTCATACACTTCCAGCAGATAACATGAAATGTGCTTAATCCCCAGTGCAAGCAACTGTTTCGCATATCCACACAAATCTTTTCCGCTTTCATTTTCAAGTCCAACAATCAGATCAGCAGAAACATTGTCAAAATACTTTCTTGCCAATTTGATTTTTTCAAGTGCCATTTTTTTGTTATGTAACCTTCCAATTTTTTTTAAGGTTTTGTCATTAAGCGATTGCACACCAATGCTCAATCTATTTATTCTCAATTTTTTCCATGTTTGAAGAAGTTGTTCTGTGATTGAATTTGGATTTGCTTCAATTGTGAATTCTGCGTCTTCATAAACATCAAAGTTTTCAAACACAGTGCCAACAATTTTCTTTATTTGCTCTTCATTTAGAACACTTGGCGTTCCGCCACCAATATAGATGGTTCGAACAACCCTGTCGCATTTTCTTCTTCTGATTTCATCACAAAGCAAATTGATGTATTTTTCTTTTATTTCATCACTTGCACAGAAAGAGTTAAAAGCACAATAATTGCACTTTTGTTCACAAAAAGGTATATGAATATAAATTGAAATATCTTTATTTCTCATCATCTAATTTCAAAATGCTCATGAAAGCCTCAGAAGGAATTTCAACTGAGCCAATCTTTCTCATTCTCTTTTTGCCTTCCTTCTGCTTCTCTAGCAATTTTCTCTTTCTTGTAATGTCACCGCCATAGCACTTTGCAAGAACATCTTTTCTCATGGCAGAGATGGTTTCTCTGGCGATAATCTTGTTTCCAATGCAAGCTTGAATTGGAACTTCAAACAATTGTCTTGGAATGATTTTCTTCAATCTTTCAGCAAGTTCTCTTCCCCTTGTATATGCCTTATCTTTGTGAACAATAAGTGAAAGAGCATCACACTTTTCCCCATTAAGCATCAAATCAACCCTGACCAAATCTGCAGGTTCAAATCCTGCAAGTTCATAGTCAAAACTTGCATAACCTTTTGTTCTTGATTTAAGGCTATCAAAAAAGTCATAGATTATTTCGCCCAAAGGCAAAGTGTATTTAAGTTCCACTCTCTTCTTGTCCAGATATTGCATATCTTTATAAATTCCACGCTTGTCTTGACAAAGTTCCATAATTGTCCCAACAAATTCTGGTGGTGTGAAAATGTTGACTTTGACAATTGGTTCTTCAATTCTGTCAATTTCAACTGCTGGTGGAAGATTTGAAGGGTTTGAGATTTCAAGCATTTCTCCGTTTGTTTTGTAAACATGATAAGAAACACTTGGAGCGGTGGTAATAATGTCCAAATTGAATTCTCTTTCCAATCTTTCAGTGATGATTTCAAGATGCAAAAGCCCCAAGAAACCGCATCTGAAACCATAGCCCAAAGCAGACGAAACTTCTGGTGTGAAATGCAAACTTGCGTCATTCAACTTCAATTTTTCAAGTCCATCTTTAAGTTCATAATATTTTGCTCCATCAACCGGAAAAATTCCACAATAAACCACAGGTTGAACTTCTTTGTATCCAGCAAGCGGAGCATCAATAGGATTGTCAGCAAATGTGACAGTGTCGCCCACTTTGACATCAGCAATTGTTTTGATTGAAGCAGCAATATAACCAACATCTCCAGCAGAAAGGCTGTCAACTTGTTTTATGTTTGGAACAAAAATTCCAACTTCAGTGACTTCAAACACTTTTCCTGTTTGCATCATCAAAATTTTATCACCCGCCTTGACAGTCCCATCAAAAATTCGAATGAGACAAATTGCACCCTTAAAGTTGTCATAGTGACTGTCAAATATCAATGCCTTAAGAGGCTTTGTTTCATCTCCAACTGGTGCAGGAATTTTTGTTATGATTGCTTTCAAAACTTGATCAATGTTTGTCCCTTCTTTTGCTGAAATGCACGGGCAATCTTCGGCATCAAAGCCAATGACATCTTCAATTTCAAGTTTGACTTCTTCAACTCTTGCTGAAGGCAAATCAATTTTGTTTATGACTGGCACTGTTTCAAGATTATTATCAAGTGCAAGATATGTGTTTGCCAATGTTTGTGCTTCCACACCTTGAGACGCATCAACCAAAAGTATTGCTCCCTCACAAGCAGCAAGAGAACGAGAAACTTCGTAGGTGAAATCGACATGACCTGGCGTGTCAATCAAATTCAAAGTATATTCCTTTCCCTCAAAGTCATAGATAAGTCTTGTCGGAGCAAGTTTGATTGTGATACCCTTTTCTCTTTCAAGGTCCATGCTGTCAAGAATCTGACTTTGCATATCTCTCTTTGAAACTGTCCCTGTCATTTCAATCAATCTGTCAGCCAGAGTACTTTTCCCATGATCTATGTGTGCAATAATGCAGAAATTTCTTATTAAGCTTAAATCTTTCAAGTAATTTTCTCCTGATAAGATTATACACTATCACGCAAAAAGTTTCCAAACAAAATTTCTCAACAATCAAAAAATCAAACAAAAATAAAAAACTTTACAACTTTATTTTGAGAATATAACAAAATTTGTTATCATATTTGAAAAGGAGTTTGTGAATGGGAAAATTATATTTCAAATATGGTGCAATGGGTTCTTCCAAAACTGCTTCTGCCTTGATGTGCAGATTCAATTATATGCAAAAGGGCATGAATGTTCTTTTGATGAAGCCTAAAATCGACACAAGATACAAAGAAAATGAAGTTGTTTCAAGAATAGGTTTAAGTGCTCCATGCTACGCTTTCTCATCAGATGAAAATCTTGAAAAATTTTTCGAAAAAGAAAATGAACTCAGCAAAATTGATGTAATTATTGTTGATGAATGTCAATTCTGCACAAAAAAACAAATTGAGCAACTCAGAAATTTAACAACCAAAGTTCCTGTTTTATGTTACGGACTTATGACAAACTTCAAGGGCGAACTTTTTGAAGGAAGTAAACGTCTTGTCGAAATCTGTGACAGTTTGTCAGAAATTAAGAGCATTTGCGAATGTGGCAGAAAAGCAACAATGAATGCAAGATTTGTCCGTGGACTCATTTGCACAGAAGGAGATGAAATCAGCATTGGTGCGGATGAAAAATATAAGGGTATGTGCTACCCTTGCTTTGTTAAAGAACAGAGAAAAGCAAAAATCTATGACAAAATAATCAAGCATCTGAAAATATTGAAAAATAAAGAAGATGCAGGAAATTGGTCAACAGATTTGCCAATGGACAATGTAGTTTTGCAAAAACCTTATGTCGTTTATGATGATGACGTAAAAGCTTTTGTTGACGATTTCAAAGATTTTGAAATTAAAAATCCAGAAAAGATTTTGCTTGTTGGAGATGACATCAACGCACTCCGCAAAATCACAATGAAAGACAAAGATTTTGATTATATGATGGCTCTCATTTCATATGTTCTCAAACTTGAAAAAATCAAACCAGGACTTCTCAAGGCACTGATTGAAGACAACACAATGACAAAGTGGCTGAAACAAATCAAAAGAAGCGTTGACCACGAAGACTTTGAATAATTATATCTTTAACTATTAAGCAAACAAGAAACAAAATAAAAAAACATATCAACTCTGATATGTTTTTATTTTTTCGTTTATCATTATTTAACTTTTTCCATGTATGAACCATCTCTTGTGTCAACTCTGATGATGTCACCTGTGTTGACAAAAAGTGGAACACGGATTACATAGCCTGTTGAAAGAGTTGCTGGTTTCATAGAAGCCTTTGATGTATCCCCTTGAATTCCTGGTTCTGTGTCCACAACTTCAAGTTCAACAAATGTTGGTGGATAGACTGCAAATGGAACGCCTTTATACATATACATTGTTGTTGGCATATTCTCAGTAACAAAATTCAATGCATCTGCAACAGCATCTTTATTCAATGGCATTTGTTCATATGTTTCATTATCCATGAAATAATAAAGGTCGCCATCATTGTAAAGATAAAGCATTTCTTTCTTTTCGATAACTGCATCTTGAAATTTGTCAGATGGGTTGAAAGTTGTTTCCTGAACTTGTCCTGTCATAACATTTTTAATTTTTGCTCTAACAAAAGGAGAACCTTTTCCTGGCTTAACGTGCAAAAAGTCCACCACGTTGTAAACGTTTCCGTCCATTTCAAAAGTTGTTCCTTTTCTAAAATCTCCTGCTGTAACCATAATCAATCTCCTATAAATAATTTATTAACAAATTTATTTTAACATACTTTGCTTAATTTTACAACTATTTTGATTTAAATAATCCAAAAATAGATGCTTAAATTATTTGCTTTTTGAATCCGTGTCAATATATTTTTGAAATTCGCCATTCAATGGACGAACAATATTTTCCAACTCTTTTTTCAAAATACTTAAATCAACTTGAACTAATTCTTTTTTTTCATTATTCAAAATAGATGTTGCCACACTATGACATAATGCGCAAGACAAACATCTTGAAGCATAGTCCCCTGCTTTTGATGCATTCGCGTGCGGTGCCCAATCATTACCTCTTTTAATCTCGAGCATAGAATGGTCATACATATCTTTTTTATGTAAGTGTGTAGGAATCAAATAAATGCCATTTCCCTCCCTATAAATGTAACATCTTTCCTTATTTGCAAAATTTCTATATGTATGATATTCTCCCATTTCATCAGGTATAAGTTTTTTTATTTCATTCATATCTTCAGGAGAAATTTCTATTCCATTCATGTCTTTTTTTAAATTGTCCCATGTATTTTGACCAATAGCCCATAAAAACATACCATCCGCATTATCTTCTGGAGATGTTATATCCAAAGATTTAAAAGGTAAATCCTTATTGTCGATGTAACTCGCGTAAGAAACAAGAAAAACTTGTTCCAGAATTTTTTGCCTGTCAACTTTTGAATATTTCAATTCTTTCATTTTTTCTGTTATCAATTCTCCAATAACCTTTGCAACAAACGATCCGTAACAATGAGAAAAAATTGTTACATTTCTCAAATTCTTTGCAGCTTTTATTGTCGGTAACTTTTTCCCATCATCAGAAATTAAGGGCATAAAAAATTTTTCAACAATATTTCTTAAAAATGCTGATGTATCTCTGACTGAAAATTGATTGGAATATTTAATTGAAATAACATCGACATTTTCGTTAAAAACACCAAGCAAACTCTCCACAATTTTGCAGTAGCCATTCGCCTGATGACTTCTGAAAGTCCCGAGACCTCCTAAAATCAGGACAATAGGTCTTGTTATTTTAAACTTATCAATGTCAATGATTTCCCAATTGTGATTTTTTTCATTATTAACTCTTCTGCCTAGTTCAATTGCACTACTATCCATCATATCTCCAATTTAATTTATTTATTTTTACACTTATCTAAATAAATGCTTTTCATTGTCACACTATCTTCAGCCATTGTTCCGTTTGATTCGCAAATGACATGACAATTCAGGTTATTGTCAATCAAACAATCACAAAAAGGTTCAAATTCTGGTCCATAAACATTATCATCAAAGGTCAAATGTCTGATTTCACCCTTTGCACCATATTCTATCTTTGAAAAATGAACATGAGCATTTTTAGTTCTTTCCTCTCCCAATTTTTCAAACGAGTAGTCAAAGATTCTTTGATAATCCGATTTTGTTTTCAATGTCCCTTGAGTTAAAGCATTGATATGTCCAAAATCAAAAGTTGGCATAAGTTTTTCAGAAATCGTGCAAAGATCAATAATTTCTTTCCAAGTGCCAATTTGCATTGTTTTTCCCATAGTTTCCGGACAAATATACATACCCTGTCCGAGTTCTTTCTCAATTTGAGGCATAAATTCTTCAAATCTTTGCGTCATGAGTTTTACGGCATTATCTCTTGTTTCTTTTCCACAAGAAGCAGGATGGAAAACCATTCTTTTTGCACCAAATGCATGCATAAATTTTATGCCTGTTTTGATATATCCCAGTGACTTTTCGAACATAACAGGGTCTGGATTTGCAAAGTTGATAAAATATGGAGCATGGAGAGAAATCTCAATCCCATGTTTTTTGAACTCTTCTCCAATCTGCTCTGCAAGTTCAGTTTTCATTCTGTAGCCTTGTCCAAAACTATATTCAAACAAGTCAAGACCGTTTTCAAACTTTCCTTTTCCTTGCTCAGTCAACCACTTTGCAGTTTCCATTGTTGATTTGTGCCCCTGTTCATAGAATGACAAACTGTTTCCAGCAGGTCCAAACAGAACTTTCCCCATATTGCCTCCTTATAATCTTAATGTCAGTTTCAATTGTCCGTTTTGAATTTCACCAATTCCAACAAATCCAATATCGTCATAAATTTTATATTTTCCGTTCTCTTTTTTGATTTTCAAAATTTGACCATTTAGAAGTTTTGAAGTTTCTTCACTTGAAACAAAGAGATTTTCATAATCAAAGACTTCTTCACATGAAATCATGTCAAATTTGCCATTTTCAATGTCATCCAAAGAATAAGCCTCTTTCAAATCAAACATTCCACATTTTGTGCGTAGTATGCATTGCATACTACCATAGGTTGACAGTTTTTCCGCCAAATCTCGACACAAACTTCTGATGTAGGTTCCACTTGAACATTCAACCAAAAACTTAAAAACATTTTCGTCAACCTGCTCAAGAAGTTTAAAATCAAAAATTTCAACAGTTTTTGGTTTCAACTCAACAACTTGTCCCTTTCGAGCTTCTTTATAAGCAATTTTCCCTCCAACCTTCTTTGCTGAATAAATTGGAGGCATTTGGTCATATTTGCCAATCATTTCTTTAATTGCTTTTTCAACATCTCTTCTTTCAATATGACACTCTTTTTGTTTAATAATTTCCCCTGAAGTGTCAAGAGTATCAGTTTCAAATCCAAAAACAAACACAGTCTCGTATGTCTTGGTTTTGTTCAAAAAATAATCAAAAAGTTTTGTTGCATTATTTACAGTCACTGGCAAAAGCCCAGCACCTTCAAGGTCCAAAGTTCCCAAGTGCCCACATTTTTTTGCCCTTAAGGCGTGTTTGACAATGTTGACAACTTTGTTGGATGAAATTCCTGTTGGTTTATTTACAAGCACAATACCGCTTTTATCTCTCCCAACAAAATTATTTTCCATTCATAATCCCCTTTATCCATTTTGGCATTAACTTCTTAATTTCTTTCAATGAAATTTCTGTTTCAAAAGCAGACGCACAAACATGTCCACCACCACCCATTTTGGTCGAAAAATTGACTGTATTCAAGCCGTTTGAACGCAAACTAAATTTGAAATAATCCTTTTTGTATTCAATTCCCAAAATTGAGAGTTCAACCCCCTTGATTTTGACAAGATCATTAGTGTAAACTTTGACATCTTCTTGATCAGCATCAAGACATTTCAAGTCTTTGAGTGTAAAGATTGAGCAAACTGCCTTTCCACCTTCGTAGTAAATCAAATTGTCAAGCATCTGTTTGTATATTTCAAGTTGTTGCTGAGTTTTATATCTATATAAGTAATCATATATATGTTGAATCTCTGCTTTTTTATCATAAAGTAAAATTGCGGTCTCAAAAACGTGTCTGGTCAAATTGTTATGTAAAAATCTGTCAGTGTCTCCCATTAACCCTGTGTAAAGATAAGTTGCAATTGTTGGTGTAATTTTCAAATCACATTTAACAGCAAAATCTGTCAACATCTCACAAGTTGCAGCATAATCATCCATAACAAGATAGTTCTTTGTTGGCAACACATCGCCCTCAACTATCTTATGATGGTCAATTACAATAATATTTTTACTTTTTCCGACTTCAGATGCAAATTCTGGAGCAAGACGACATATCAAGTGCATATCAAGAATAATCACCAAGTCAAAGTCTTCGCTTTTGAAATCTGTCCTAACTTCTTCAAGTGGAAAGATATTGTCAAGATAACCTTTCTTATTCTTGATCGCGAAAATTTCAGCATCTAAGTTCAAATTTCGGCAAAATTCTCTCATTGCAAACATTGAGCCATAAGCATCAGGATCTGGATTTTTATGGGCAAATATTGCGATTTTTTTTGCCAATTTGATTTTTGCTAAAATTCTATTCATTGTCATCAGAACTTTCCTCCTCTGCTGGAATGTTTAAAGATCTCAAAATTTCTTCAACTCTAATTGAGTTCAATGTGCTCTTGTCAACAATAAAGTTGATTTTTGGAACCTGTGGCATGTCAACCATTTGTGCAAGTTCTCTTTTGATGTAACCTTCACTCTTTTGAAGAACTTTGACAACTTCTCCTGCTTCCTCAGGTTTGACAACACTGACCTTTGCTTTGCAATATTTGAAATCAGGTGTTACATTCACTTCTGTGATGCTGACAATTTTATCAAGCCTTGGGTCATTCATCTTTGTTTGAATGATTTCAATCAGGCATCTTTGAATTTCGCTGTTGGCTCTTTCCATTCTATTACTCATAACAACTCTCCTTTATAATAAGAAAAGGGCATAAAAACCCTTAATCTCTTTTTACTTCTTGTTTGATATAACATTCCAAAATGTCACCTTCTTGGAAGTCAATATTATCTTTAAGTTTAATACCACATTCAAAGCCCTTTGCGACTTCGCTCTTTTCATCTTTAACAATCTTCAAAGAGTCAATGATGCTTTCACCAATTATATCATTCTTACGTTTGATCTTGGCAATTCCATTTCTTTGAATTTTTCCATCAAGCACATAACTTCCAGCGATCTTTCCAGCAGAAGACAATTTGAAGATAACTCTGATTTCGGCACTGCCGACATATTTTTCTTCGTATTTGATTGCCATCATGCCTTTTGAAAGTCTTGTTATTTGGTCAACAACTTCATAGATTATCTTTGACTCAATCACAGGCACTTTCAAGCTGTCTGCCATTTGAGATATTTTGCTTGATGTTTTGATGTTGAAAGCCACAATGGTTGCACCAGTGGTTTGAGCGAGAATAACATCACTTTCTGTGATTGCACCAGCAGCACTGTGCAAACAAACAACTTTCACTTCATCATTTCTGATTGCTTCAAGTGACGCCTTCAAAGCCTCAACAGAACCTTGAGTGTCTGCTTTGATTATGATGTTGAGATTCTTAAGATTTCCTTCATGAATTCTTGACATGAAGTCATCAGCACTAACACCAGAAGTATGTTTTGCTCTCTCTTGTTTAATCTTGTTGATTCTTTCGTTAATAACTTGTTTTGACAAACTTTCTTCAACTGCATAAACAGCATCGCCTGAGTTTGGAACTTCATTGAAGCCCATAACAGCCACAGGCGTTGAAGGTCCAGCCTTTTTGACAGCCTTACCATTCTCATCAAACATAGCCTTAACCTTTCCGAAAGTAATTCCGGACATGATTGAATCGCCAACTTTCAATGTTCCGTTTTGAACAAGAACAGTTGCAACTGCACCCCTGTTTTTGTCAAGTTCTGCTTCAATAACAGTACCAGTTGCCATTTTGTTTGGATTAGCTTTCAAATCTTCCATTTCAGCAACAAGCAAAATCATTTTCTTGAGTTCATCAAGTCCCATTCCGGTCTTTGCAGAAATAGGAACACAAATTGCATCACCGCCCCACTCTTCAGGCAAAACATCATGTTCAGCAAGTTGCTGTTTAACTCTTTCAGGATTTGCTTCTGGTTTATCCATTTTGTTTATTGCAACAATCATTGGAACTTTTGCTGCTTTGATGTGATTGATTGCTTCAACGGTTTGAGGCATAATTCCATCATCTGCGGCAACCACAAGAATGGCAATATCCGTAACTTCTGCACCTCTTGCACGCATAGCAGTGAACGCAGCGTGTCCTGGTGTGTCAATGAAAGTGATTTTTTCTCCATTGAAAGAGATTTGGTAAGCACCGATTTTTTGTGTGATTCCACCCGCTTCTCCAAGCACAACATTTGTCTTTCTGAATGCATCCAAAAGTGAAGTCTTACCATGGTCAACGTGCCCCATAACTGTGACTACTGGAGGTCTCTTAACCAAATTTTTGTCATCGTCTTCTTCTTTTGAAGCATCCAAAAGTTTTTCTTCATAGGTCTTGTCGAGTTTAAGTTCAAGTGTCACACCAAGTTCACCAGCAACAAGTTCGCAAGTGTCAAAATCAATGGAACTGTTTATTGTTGCCATAATGCCGAGAAGCATAAGTTTCTTAACAATTTCTGCAACTGGTTTTCCAATTTTTTCACTTAATTCTTTGACTGTAACTTCTCTTGAGTTTAAAACTGCATGAGTAATTGTTGGAGCAACAACAGTGGCAACTTCTTTCTTCTTTTTGATAAGCTTTCTTGAGCCCATTGTTGTTTCTTCAAAACCTTCATCGTCCATAACCAAAATGTTGTTTTGTTTTGAAAGATTTGCTCTTTGTTTTGCGCTTATTCTCTTGCTTTCATCAACATTTCTTCTTTGTTTATTTTTGTTTCCAAAGTTACGCTCTGGTTGAGCCAAAACAGCACTGCTTTCTGTTGGCGTTGGAGCAAAAGATTTGAAATTATTTGCCCTAGTAGACACAAAAGAATTGTTTTTAGGACGATTTTGTCCACCCTGTCCCTGTGCGTTTCTGCCATAAGGAGCATTGCCATTTCTGTTAAAGTTGTTTCCTCCGAAATTTCCTTTTTGCTGAAATCTTCCTTGTTGGTTTCCAGCATTATTGAAATTGTTGCCATTTCTTTGGAAACGATTATTGTTGTTTTGTCCGTCAAACTTGCGGAAATTATTATTTTGATTATTGCCCTGTGAAAAAATCTTGTTTTCTTCTTTCTTTGTCTCTTTAGGCTTTAATTCTGCTTTTTGAACAGTTTCAACTTTTTCTTGTTCAGCTTTCAAAGCTTCCGCTTCTTTTGCCTTCTCAGCTTTTTCAAGTTCCGCCTTTCTTGCTTCTTCCTCTCTTTGCTTTGCTTGTTGTTGAGCCTGAAGTTTTGTTTTGCGTTCTTGAATGGATTTAGAAAAAGCGTCAATATCCACCTTTGCTTGTTTTATTGACAATAATAAATTCTGCAAAGAACCATCTCTTTGTATGTTGTTTATAGTTTTAAGTGCGTTTAATTGTTGTGATGCCAAATTGTTATTCTCCTTTTAACAAACATTCGATAATATTTTCGCTTATTGCTTTGTTTTTAATTCCCAAAACTTTGCAATTTTCAATTGAAACAAGTTTTCCTAAATCATCAATCTGAAAAAGTGGAACACCTTTCTTTTTTGAGAGATAATTCATTTCTCTAGAAAGTGAATTTCCTGCATTTTTGTCCATCAAAATCAAGTAAAGTTTTTTTGCATATCCAGACAAGTCATCTTGTCCTACAATGACATAACCTGCCTTTCTTGCTATGTTGATCAATCCACTAATTTTGTTCAATCTCTTCTCCAATCATTTGATAAACACTCTGAGGAACTTCGCATTTGAAAGCTTTATTCAAAGATTTTTGTCTGTAAAGCTTTTCAAAACATTCTTTAGATTTGCAGACATATGCACCCCTGCCGTTAGCCTTTCCAGTTTTGTCAACAAAGATTTCTCCTTCTTTATTTTTGACAATTCGAAGAAGTGTTCGTTTGTCGCTTTGCCCACGACAAACAATGCACATTCTGATTTTTTCTTTTGGTTTATTTTGCATAAACAAACCCTCGCTTTATTCTTTATCGTCCAAATCTTGAATTTCGTCAAATTCATTTTCAATCGGTTCAAGTTCTTCCAAATCGCTCATGTCAAAAGAACTGTCATCAGAAAGTTCTGTAAGTTCATAGTCAACATCTGTGTTGTCAACATCAGTCTTTGGCTTGATGTAACTTTCAGGTTTAACATCAATTTTCCAGCCAGTAAGTTTTGCAGCAAGTCTGACATTTTGTCCTTGTTTTCCAATTGCAAGTGACAACTTGTCATCTGGAACAATAACTTGTGACATATTCAAACTGTCATTGGTTTCAACAGAAAGAACTTTTGCTGGTGAAAGTGCTCTTGCAATATATTCAAGTGGATCATCAGAATATTCCACAAGGTCAATCTTTTCGCCATTAAGTTCGTTCACAATAGTGTTGATTCTGTTTCCTCTGTTTCCAACACAAGCACCAATAGCATCAACATTTGGTCTGTCGGAATAAACAGCAACCTTTGCTCTGTTTCCTGGGTCACGAGCAATGTTCTTGATCTTAACTTCACCACTGGCAATTTCAGGAACTTCCAATTCAAACAATTTTCTAACAAATCCAATGTTGCTTCTTGAAACTTGAATTTGTGGTCCTTTGAAAGAATCTTTAATTTTCTTTACATAAACCTTAACTCTGTCGCCAACATTAAATTTGTCGCCAGGAATTTGGTCGTTTTTCATCATAACGCCTTCAGTGTTTGTTCCAGCAATTTGAACATAAACATTTTCATCATCAACTCTTTTAACAATTGTTGTCAAAAGTTCGTCTTCTTTCTCTGACAATTCACTTATGGCATTTTGTCTTTCCATTTCTCTGAGTTTCTGCATAACAACCTGTTTTGCAGTTTGAGCAGCAATTCTTCCAAAATCTTTTGTTGATTCTTCAACTGCAACAATGTCACCAACTTTGTATGACTTCTTTTGTTGTCTTGCTTCTTCCAAAGAAATTTCTTTGTCAGGATCTTCAACTTCTGCAACAACAGTTTTGTATGAGAAAATTCTGATAGTATTTCTTTCTGGATAAAGTTTAACCATTGCTGATTTTGCTTCGCCATACATCTTCTTATAAGCGGAAGTCAACGCCGTTTCCAAAGTTTGAATGAAAACTTCTTTGTCAATTTTCTTTTCTGCCTCAAGTTCATCAAGAGCCTTGAAAAAATCTTTATTTACCATTTTTTATGTTTCTCCTTAAAATTTAATAACAAGTTTGATTGATGCAATTTTATCTCGGTCTAAATTAATGCTTTCCTTATCAGTTTTGATAGTGACAGATTTTTCATCAAAACTTTCCAAAACTCCGGTAAACAATTTCTTCCCGTCCAGTTTTGCAAACAAAGTCACATCAACTTCATTTCCAATGTTTCTAGATAAATCTCTGTCAGTTTTGAGTGGTCTGTCAAGACCTGGTGAACTCACAACCAAAGTGTAAGGTTTGTCATCTGTTGGATTGATTTCGTCAAGAATTGGGTCGATTTTTTTGTTTACAATTTCACAATCATCAACAGTAACGCCACCGTCTTTGTCAATTGTGAAAATCAAAGACATTCCCCCATTTTCTTTTTCGTAACTCACTTCAACAAGTTCATAACCCATTTCTTCAATAACAGGTCTGAGTTTCTCTTCGCAAATTTGTTTAACTTTTGCCATTTAAACCTCCAAAATTGTCTACTTAACACAAAGAGTGAGCAAAAATTTGCCCACTCCTTGTCAAGATATAAATATTATAACCTAAAAAAACATAAAATGCAAGACAATTTTACATAAATTTAAGAATTTTTAAGTCGATTAAATCAAAAAAACGGAAAAACAAATCAAGTTTAAACTTCATTAAGTTTCAAAAGAACTTGTGCAGTTGCAAAAGCATCATTCCAAGCCCTGTGTGCTCCTTCCAATGTAAGTCCCAAAGCCTTAACAACTGTTCCAAGATTAAACCTTGAAATTTTAAGTCTTGAAACTCTTGCTTCATTCATTGTGTCGATGATTTCATTGTCAAAAACAAGTCCAACATTCTCACCCTCTCTGCGAATGAATTTAATGTCAAAGCCAATTATGTTGTGTCCGCAAAGCACACAACCCTTTGAAAACTCATAGAAGTCTTTGATAACCAAATCAATCGGTGGAGCATCATCCAACATTTCGTCAGTTATCCCCGTCAAGTTGATAACCTCATATGAAAGTTTTTTTGTTGGTTTGACAAAAGTAGAAAATTTCTCAATGATGTTTCCATTCTCAATCTTAACCGCACCAAGT
Organism: uncultured Christensenella sp.; assembly: GCA_905195085.1. GTDB lineage: Bacteria > Bacillota > Clostridia > Christensenellales > UBA1242 > Caccovivens. The sequence continues at coordinate 16,931 of CAJJUK010000001.1, read as the reverse complement.
TCAATGATTTGGTCAGTTGCTGGGTCAAGTCCTGTGGTTTCAATGTCAAAAACAACAATCGTTCTGCCAATAATCTTTTTGTTATATTTGTCCACATGTTCAAACATCGTATCTTGTTCCATTGCAGTAAGTTTTTCAATTTGAACAACTGGTCCTTCATGCTTATATTCTTCTTTTGTTATTTCTTCATTCCTTTGAACCTCAGTTGCCAGTGCAATCTTGTCAACATAAAGACAAAGTTTGTTCATTTGGTTGAATTTGACATCTCCATGAACCAAGACATACATATACTCTTCAAGTGCGTCCATGTCTTTTTCATTTTTCTTTGAGCAGAAATAAATGCAATCCATTCTTCCTTTGCCGTCAGCAATTTGGAAATTGTAATACGCCTTTGGTTCGCCAGCATGTTTGCCAGTCTTTCTGATAAATTCTTTCCTTTCAATTTTTTTGATGTAGCCAGCAACAATCACAGAATTTTTTGGTGAGGTAATAAATGAAAGATATTCCGGTTTTGGAGTGATTCCACTTCCAATCACATCTTTGATGATTTCAACATTATATCTCTGTGCCACTTTGTATCTTGTCTTCATTTCGACATTTTCAATGTCAACTTCGTCAATAAGATTTGGATTTTCAATCAGATTGATAACAAACTCAACCAAGAAATTATCCTTCAAGAATTTTGCAAGTTCGGAAGCTATCTTGTGTTCCCCAAAAAATTCAACCATTCTTGAACTCAATTCAATGTCAACGAGAACGTCAATTTCTGTGATTTTGATTGACACATTTTCATCATTGACATAAGTTGTGACAAGTTTATATTTGCTTTCAAAATAGTTTTGAATTGCCTTTCTGATCAATCTTTCTTCAAGAAAGACTCTCATAAACTTCACTTTGAGTTGCATTTTTTCAAAATTCAAGTTTTGTTTAAGCCAATTTGTGACATCCTTCTTGTCCGAGTCTGTAAGTTCTTTTTCTGTTGAAGGATATAAAAAAGTTATCGTGCAAATTCCCTCACGCTTCTTCACAACAACATCTTTCAGTTGGAGGTTTTCATATTTATCGCCAAATTCAGCGTTAAACTCTTGTTGAAAATTCATAACATAATCATTCTAGAATATAAACAAATTTTTGTCAAGCACAAAAAAACTCCCTTGCGTGAAAAAAGCCTGACAGAGTCAGACTTTAAAGAACAAAATGTAGAATGTCGACAATAATGACAAATGCGAAAAGAATACATATGCCAACAAAGTGTATCATGTTTTCCACCTTGCGATTGATTGGTTTTCCCCTTATCCATTCAATCACCGTGAACAGAACATGAGAACCATCAAGCGCTGGGAACGGCAACAGGTTGAAAACAGCCAAGTTTGCTGCAATAAGTGGAATGAAAATCAAAAGATATGACAAACTTTGAGAAGCAAAAGTCGCAATCGTCGAGATTGTTGCAATTGTCCCGCCCATTTCAGTGATTGGAATTTGGAAAGTAATAAGCATCCACAAACTCTTCAAAACAACCCAAGCAAAACCAAAGGCCATTTCAAAAGAACGACAAAATCCCGACCAAGCATCATAGACATAAGCAACTGTGCAAGGCTCTTCATCTTCAGAAGATTCAAGACCAATCAAGCAATTGATGTAATCATTTCCTGCTGTATCTTGAGCCATAACAGGATAAACCACAATTGTCAAATCAACCCAATCTCCATCACGGGTTACAGACATTGTGAAAGTATATTTTTCAGCATCAAGCCCATTTTCTTCATAATAATCTTGTGCCAAAGACTTTTGTTCATTGACAAGCGTGACAAAATTTTCACCAAAAGCAAAGTCAATCTTTTTGCCATCAATTTTTCTTATGACATCACCCTCTTCATAAGGATTGACATAAGTTGTTTGGTCATACCTTGCAATTTGTGGAACATCATAACCTATTGTGCACAGCAAAACCCAAGAGAAAATGATTGCAGTGATAAAGTTTGCAGTCACACCCGCAAGAAAAACCAAAATTCTTTTCCAAGGTTTTTGATTGTTGAATGCAGTTGGAGATTCTGATTCTTTTTCATCATCTTCTCCATCAAAAGCACAATATCCCCCAAGTGGAAAAATACGCAAAGAGAATTTTTCGCCAGTCTTTTTGCTTGTATGGGTAAAGATTGGAAAGCCAAATCCAATAGAAAATTCTGTTATCTTGAACTTGAGAATTTTGCCAACCACATAGTGACCAAATTCATGGATAAGCACCATAAACAGCAAAATCACAATAGCAAGTATAATGTACCAAAAAATCATCTTAAAATCCTTAAATTAAAGTCGATGTAGGTCTTTTGTTTAGATAGCAAAAATCCAGAAAGCAATCAAGATATATGGTGCCATAAAGATGTAAGAGTCAATTCTGTCCAAAATTCCACCTTGTCCAGGCAAAATTTTTCCACTGTCCTTAACTCCTGCTCTTCTTTTGATTACAGATTCAAACAAATCTCCACATTGTGCAACAACAGAGCCAACAAGCACAATGATTAAATATGCCCATATTGGGAAGATTTCCATAAATGGAGCAAATGATTCAACGCAACCGAAAATAAGGTAAACACAAGCACCAAAAAGAACTGTCCACAAAACACCGCCCACTGCACCAGAAACTGTCTTTCCCGGGCTTACTTTTGGACACAATTTCTTTCCACCAATGACAGAACCTGTGAGCATTGCAAAAGTGTCTGTAAACATTGGAATTGTTATTGCAGTAATCAAAACAAACAATGAAACGTTTGAAGTGATGTCTTCAAGTCTAGACAAAGGCATGTCCATAAAGTGGTTCAAGAAAATGAAAAGCAAGAACAAAAATGCAGGATAAACAAAAGTGATGAGTGTGTTGAGAGCTTTCTTGAATGCAAATTTTCTAACTGACATATTTGTGACATTTCTTATAGACATTTCGTTTAGAAGTTTTTTCTTTCTGCAAAGTCCAACCAAAAATGCAAGAAGTGACACAACAAGCATTAGACCGACATCAATCAAAAGTGTGTAAAGAACCCAGAAAAAGTTTTCTGTCGCGCCCGCATAGAAAACCCCAACCAAATTTGCTGCCAGCAAGAGCGATGGGAAAAATATTGCCAAAACTTGATAGTTATAAAGACCAGTTTTGCTCAACAGTTTTGACATTTCATAACTTGCGATGCAGGCAATAATTGCAAAAAAGGCATCAAAGAAATAATCACTGACATAAATTTTTAACACAAACAAAAGCACTAAAACCAGCACAATTGCAATTGATGTATAAACTCGTTTTTTCATTACTTTCCTCCAAATCTTCTGTTTCTCTTTGAAAATTCTTCAAGTGCTTTATATAATTCTTTCTTACCAAAATCAGGCCAACAAGTTTTTGTGAAATAAAGTTCGCTGTATGCCATTTGAAACAGCATAAAATTTGAAACTCTCATTTCACCGCTTGTTCTGACAAGAAGGTCAATGTCTGGAGAAGGTGCAGAATATAGATTTTCTTTCAAATTTTCAACAGTAATTTTCTTCTCGCCCTTTTCAATAAGACTGTTCACAGCATGAACAATGTCATCTCTGCCACCATAATTCATGGCAAGATTAACAACAAGTCCGGTGTTGTTTTTGGTTTTTTCCATAGCTTCAGTCAAGATATTTCTCAATTTTTCAGGGAATCTTGACAGGTCGCCCATTGCGACAAATTTAATGTTTTTATCTTCAAAATTGTCCTTATTTTCCTCAACAAGGTTGTAAGCAACTTCAAAAATGTAATCAATTTCTTTTTTCTCTCTGTTCCAATTTTCAGTTGAGAAACCAAAAAAAGAAGCATATTTAATTTCTTTGATTTCAACAATTGCATTGATGATGTTTTTGAGTGCAACACCGCCCTGTTTATGTCCCATCATTTTGTTCAGTCCGCGTCTAACAGCCCAACGCCTGTTCCCGTCCATGATGAAAGCAATATGTGTCGGAATATTCTGAGACAATTTCTTTTTCTTAAACATAACCACCCTTAAAATTCAGTATTGTTCTTTTGCTTAAACTTTCATAACCTCTTCTTCTTTGTCTTCGGCAAGTTTGTCTGCCAAATCGGTATATTTGTCAATAAGTTTTTGAACTTCTTTTTCACTTGATGCATATTCGTCTTCTGAAAGTTCTCCGTCTTTCTTCATGCTTTTCAACATATCAAGAGCATCACGACGAACATTTCTCATGGCAACTTTGGTCTCTTCACAAATTTTCTTGACGTTCTTAACAATTTCTTTACGTCTTTCTTCTGTAAGCATAGGGAAAACAAGACGAATTGTCTTTCCATCATCAGTTGGAGTGATGCCAATATCTGACTGAGAAATTGCCTTTTCAACATTTTTAATTTGAGAAGCGTCCCAAACATTGATATTCAAAATTCTTGCTTCAGAAACAGTAACAGTTCCCATTTGAACAATTGGAGTTGGCACTCCATAATATTCTACCATAACTTTATCCAAAATATGTGGATTGGCTCTGCCCGCTCTAATAACAAGATATTCATTTTGTTGGTGTAAATATGCTTTTTCCAAATCTTCCTTGCAATTTGAAAAAATTTCATCAACCATTTCGTTCATAAATTCTCCTTTAATTTGTTTCCATTTTTTGCAAAACGCAAACATTTGCACAACAAATAACAATTTTTCTGTTATAACTAGAATCCCAAACTTGCTTGCAAGAGTGAGTGCGACGTTGTTTCAATGCTTGTGTGAAGTGCGAACTTCAGTGAGCATTGCGTAGCAAACAAAATGTGAAACATTTTCTTCACACAAGCATTATAACTTAAACAAAAAGATTTTGCAAATTATTTTATCTAATTACAAAAGAATATAATCTAAAAACAATATTGAGCAAGTTTAAGTTGATTTGAAACAGAGCAAATGATTTGTCAAACCATTATTTTTAAAAAGTATTGACATATGTGGTTATTTACTATAAAATTGATATGGAGTATATATGGATATAGGTTTAAAAATAGTCAAAATAAACAAATTTAATCAATATGTTTTGCAAGACACGAAAACAAAAGAAGAATTCAAACTCATCTTAGAATTTTATGGAATGTTTAAGCCAAAAGTTGACGATATTCTTCTGATAGACAAAAGACTTTTAGACCATAAAAATGAATGGTTCAGTCAACCATATGCATTTGAAATATTTAATGATGACGAGGACGATTTAAAAGAAATAGATTTAGTTGGACTTCTCACAAAAAACAAAAAATATATTTTAAAAAGGATATATGGTTAATATGGAAAACCCAGATTTGAAGTGGATAAAAAAACATTATGGAGAAAAATTTTCTCATCTTTGCCGAGATTTGTTTCCAACATTACTTGAAACTGAAGGTCTGTTAAAAAAATTGATAAGTGAACATTTCCCACCAAGTCGAGAACTATATGATGATCTAATCAAGAAAAACCTTACTGCTAATTTTAAAAAATATATATATGGTCTTATAGATGAAAGCAAAGAGACAAAGAAAATTGATTTGTCTCCTGAAGAACTCATGGATAAAGCGGGATATATCCTTTACCCAGAATGTCAAACGGAAGAAGACATCCAAAAGTTTAGACACTACTATTATCGTGGAGAACCTACTCCTGAGTATAATGGTGGAACTCCAGTTTTATATAAAGGCGAAGAACTTTGCACATTCAATGGCGGAAGATTACGCAGTTGTCGTGTCTGGTTTGCAGTCAAGAAAAATGTTGACCAAATAAGAAGAGAAGATTTTCAAAACCCAAGACGTGAAGATGATTATGGCATAAGCGTTATAAGCATACAGTTTTCAAAAACAAATCCAAGCACACTCTCAATCAAAAACAGATACAATCACACAATCAAGATCATCAGTCCAGATGCCACTTTTGGCAATGACTTAGACAACATAATTGAAGGATTAACTCAAGCATTTGTTGATAAATTTCACATAAATCTTGTCAATCAAAACTCAAACACATTAGAAATCCCCGGCTATGTTCAAGCAAGTGACGGCAAATTTTATAAATACAATCTTGAAATAAACAACGTCTATTACTGCCCAAACAATGTGATTATCGAAGATGGAGAAGTTAAAACTTTTGATAAGGACAGATATATTGTTTTTGACTATTTTATTTTGGATATTAAAAATAAAAAAATCATTGATTACAACAACATTCAAAAAAATGATGTTCTTGATTTTTTCCCTGAAAATGTCGGTGAAATCGAAGAAATTAAACGTATTCCAAACAGAGATGGCCTTACCATTCAAATCACGCCTAACCAAGGTGAAATTATTGAAATTTCACTAAACAAACATAATGAAATTGTTGGCTATTCAAATCCAAATATAACTGAAATTGGCAACAATTTCTTACAACACAACAAAACATTAACGCAACTCTCTATGCCTAACGTTTTGGAAATTGGTAATAATTTCTTGCAATTCAACGAAGCATTAACTCAGCCAGATTTACCTAATGTTCAAAAAATTGGCAACGCATTTTTGTGTAGCAACGAAGCATTAACACAAATCTCTTTGCCTAATGTTCAAATAATTGGCGATTGTTTCTTAAGTAACAACAAAACACTATCCCAAATCTCTTTACCCAAAGTTCAAAAAATTGGTGCACTTTTCTTGTGTAGCAATGAAGCATTAACACAAATTTATTTGCCTAGCCTTAAAGAAATTGAAAGAGATTACTTGGACTCTAACAAAACTTTAAGGGACTCATTGCATGAATTTTTAGAAAATTCAGTTTATAATGAAAAACACCCTATCACTCGTTGATAAGGTGTTTTTATTTTTTCAATCTAAAAAATTATCTTTAAATTCGTTTTATCTTTCAAAGGTAAACAAAGTTGTGTTTTCACCAAAATCTAATTTGTTGACCTCTTCATCAAGTTTTCTTAATGGAGAAACCAAATCGCCAACATTTTCAACAACTATGCTGTCCCCGAATAATTGTTGTTGTCTGCTTGGTCTGGTGTCAAAAGTTGTTCTAATTGTTTCGTCATAAGCCTTGACAATCTCTGTCCTAAACAAATCAGTAATTGCTTCCTTATCATCAAAGCAAGAACTCAAATAATCAATTGTTTTTTCAAAAAGTTGGTCAACATTGGCATATTTCTTTCCAAGTTTAAATCTTCTCTGTTCATATGTATTTCTGAGAAGATTTAATGCATCTTCAATTTTTTTGCTTGTTTCTTTTTCCGCAGTTGTAACATCAAAGAAACGTTCGTCTTTTCCTTCAACCAAAAATCTGCTCTTGTGCAAATCTTGAATGTCACTAGCAAGAGACAAAACATATTCTCTTTTTTCTTTTTTGGAAGCATATTCATCTTTCAAAATCTTTGGCAAAAATCTGATCGTTTGTCCAGTCTTTCTTATGGCTCTTCTCAAAGATTTTTCACCCTTGCTTATTCTTGCCTCTCTTGCTTTTATCAAATCTTCAATTTCAAACTCAACTTCAAACTTTCCATCAAAGAAAATTTCCACAAATTTATGCAAACATTCTTTGTCGGACATATCCTCAACATCAACATCTTGCATAACAATGTTGTTTATCAACTTGTCAACAATAGCTTTGACATTAAAGTCGATGTTGCTTGCAAACAAGGTCTTCCCAAACTCAAAGAATTTGTCGAAATATTTTTCTTCAGGGAACTCTTCATCCAATCTTTCAATTTCGCTTAAAAGAAGTGTGAAATGAGAAGATTCCATTCCAATCATATAAGGGTTTGATGCAAGATATTTTCTGATATCCGCTTGAGATTTTTTGCTCTTTGCTTCCAAGGTTTTAATGTTTTTGATGGCATTTCTTTCTATTTTGCTGTAAGGAATTTGATTCAAAATAGAAAGATTGATTGGCTCTTGGAAATAGTTGCTAAATTGTTCAACATATGTTGGTGAAGTAAATTGGGCAACAACATTAATCAAATATTTTTCTTTTTTATACATATTTTGAGAATTGATAGTAAGCAATGTTGAATTGTTTTTTAGCCATTTTCTGAGCATAATTGTTCTGTATTCCAAAAAGGTCAAGTTTGGATTTTCTGCTGAAACTTTTTTGAATGCTCTGTCCAACCTATGAGCCATTTTCCTTTGAATGTAGTCAAAAGCATCTTGAATTCTGTCAGTCGATGTAACAAACAAAGACGGATTAATTTTCAAAATGTCAACAATTTCTTGTCTTTTAAAAACACGATAACCTGAATAATTGTCATAGACTGTCAATTCCTGCATTTTGTTGAAAATGTGTGGAAACTTGTAAGCATACCCCTTTGCAATCAAAGATGAACACTTTTCAAAAATTTCTTTGGCTTCTTGAGCCGTCAAACCCAAAGTTGTCACCAAACTGTCATAAATATTATCAAAATCACGAGTTGTGTCATAGTATCTGGTCAAGGTTTCACTGTCTCTTTTCAAATTTCCATCTGTCAAAACTGTGTTGTAAAGAATCTTGTATGTATTAATTCCTTTTGAAGAGGTTTGATAGAACAAAACATTGAGCCTGTCTCTCATATCTTCCAAACTTTCTTTATCAGAGAATTGTGAATAGTCCAATTTTGAGAAAAAGACCTTTCCCACCTTTCTTTTCAATTTTTCATCTGCTTCATCAAGAAACTTGTCTAAATATGGATAAATTGTTTCCAACATGATAACCAATCTTCTCTTGTCAGTTGTTTTCTTAAATTTATCACTTATCATCTTCTCAGTTTCAACTTCTGACAAAGCAAAATATTTTTTGACATTATCGAAGAATTTTTCTCTGTTCTCTTCTATATTCATCATATCCCCCTACATTTTCATTATAACTTAGAAGCACAGTTTTGTCAATATGGGAAATTTTTAAAATTCGACATAAATAATCAAATATTCAAAAAAATCCGAATTTACACTTTTTAAAGCAAATAAAAAAGACGCCAAATTTTTGACGCCTTTAAAATTATTTTCCTGCCATTTGTTTTGCAACTTCTTCAGCCAAGTTGTCGTTTCTCTTTTCCATTCCTTCACCAAGTTCATAACGAACAAATCTACGGATAGAAATTTTTTCTCCAATCTTAAGAGTTGCTTCAGTCAAAAGGTCTTTGATTGTAAGGTCAGGATTTTTTACGAAATGTTGGTTCAAAAGGCAAACATCTTCATAAAATTTCTTAACTCTTCCATCAACCATTTTTTCAATGATTGCTTCAGGTTTTCCTTCGTTCTTTGCTTGTGCTCTCAAAATTTCTTTTTCTTTTTCAAGTTCGGTTGGATCAACATCAGCTTCTGCAACATACTTAGGATTTGCAGCTGCAATATGCATTGCAATGTCTTTAACCAATGTTTGGAAATCGTCACTCTTTGCAACGAAGTCTGTTTCACAGTTAACTTCAACCAAAACACCAATTCTTCCGCCCATGTGAATGTAAGAAGCAACCAAACCTTCAGAAGCAATTCTTCCTTGTTTTTTGTCAACAGCCTTAAGTCCTCTTTCTCTCAAAAGAACAATAGCTTTTTCAAAATCTCCATTTGCATCTGTAAGTGCTTTTTTGCATTCCATCATGCCAACGCCTGTTTGTGCTCTAAGACGAGCAACATCTTGTGCAGTAAAACTCATAATCATAATCTCCTTTCAAAAAATAAATTTTATTCAGAAACTGTTTCTTCAGTTTTAGCTTCTGTTTCAGTTTTTTCTGATTTTTCTTCTGTCTTTTCTTTCTTTACAGGAGCTTTTTTCTTTGGTTTTCTTGCAGGTTTCTTAACTTCTTCTCCTGCTTCTGCATCAGCAACACTTGGTTTTGCTTGTTCAAGCAAGCTTTCAAGGTCAACTTCTTCTTCAGCACTTTCTTCGTCGTCTTTCTTCATTGAAACGCCTTCTCTTGCTTCGATAACAGCATCAGCGATTGCGCCAGCAATGAGTTTAACTGAACGAATTGCATCGTCGTTTCCTGGAATAACAACATCAACGCCTGATGGATCACAGTTTGTGTCAACCAAACTTACAACAGGAATGTTCAAGATGTTGGCTTCATGAACACAGATTTTTTCATTTGTTGGATCAACAACAAACAAAACTCCAGGAAGTTCTCTCATATCCTTGATTCCGCCAAGGTTCTTTTCAAGTTTGTCTCTTTCTTGTTTAAGAAGAGTAACTTCTTTCTTTGGAAGAAGTTCAAATTCTCCAACTTTTTCCATTTGATTAAGTTTGTTAAGTCTCTCAATTCTGTTTCTGATTGTCTTGAAGTTTGTCAAAGTTCCCCCAAGCCAACGAGTGTTGATGTAGAACATTCCACATCTTTCGGCTTCTTCTTTGATTGCTTCTTGAGCTTGTTTCTTTGTTCCAACAAAAAGAACACTTTTTCCGCTTGCAACAACATCACGAACAAAACTGTAAGCCTTGTCAACTTGTTCTGATGTTACTTCCAAATTGATGATATGAATGTCATTTCTAGCGGTAAAAATGTATTCTTTCATCTTTGGATTCCACTTTCTGGATTGGTGACCAAAATGAACACCAGCTTCCAAAAGTTGTTTCATTGAAATAACTGACATAAATTTTTCCCTCCTTGTTTTTTGTCTTCCCCAAAGTTTTAACTCCCAAAATCAACCCAAAAATGAAAACATTTTTTTGCAAGTGAACGAATTCAAAAAAAAATAAAAATTACGATTGTTCACAAGCGTTCAGGCAACGGATTTTGAAATGCCCTTTGAGTGTTAATTTGTCCAATGACTTTGGCAGTATAGCACAAAAAAAAATAAATTGCAAGCATTTTGACTTTACTTTGCAAAATATTTTTAAATCAAACAATAATTCTCCTTTTTATTATGTATTACTTATGGTAACTTTTCCCACTTTCAATCATGAAACTACGATAGATTTGTTCCAAAAGCATAATTCTGAACAGATTGTGAGGAAATGTCATTGGAGAGAAAGAAATTCTTTCATCACACCTGTCCCTGACACTCTGGCTGACACCATAAGAACCGCCAATCACAAAGCTGAGTGTAGACGTTTTCAAAGAAAGTTCTTTCAACTTCTTTGCAAACTTTTCACTGCCAATTTCGGTGCTGTTTACGTCACACAGAATGGAATATCCTTTAAGTTTTTTCAAAATCTCTTCCCCTTCTTTTTCCAAAATCATCTCAGGGTTTGAAAGTTGATTCTGTTCTTTGACTTCAATGATATTCAACTTGCAAAAAGCAGAAAGTCTTTTGCAATATTCTTCCTGATGTTCTTTGGAAAACTTTTCTTTCAAGTTTCCCACACAAACAATGTTAATCGTCATCATAACAACCCCCAAATGAATGTCATGATTGTGACAATGGCAGACAGAGCAATCGCACCATAAAGAAAGATTTTGCTTTTGACTGCTGTTTTGTCTTGTGACACTTGTTCTTTCGTTTCAATTTTATCGACTTCTTTAAAAATGTTTTTCATGTTCTTATCGACAAAATCCATAAAATCTTTCAAATCAATATAGACAACATGCCTGCCTTCATAGTCCACATCGTTCAAACTTGTTGGCTGTTGATTTTTGATGTTTTCAACGTCATTGAAGTATGCCTGACGAATGAACATTGATGTAAGTTGTTTTTGTTTTGCAACAAAATTGTAATTGAACGAATCCTTGATCAAGAATTTTGTCGCCTCGATCGCAAGCATAACGAGCAGACAGAGGAAAAGGATAAACATAACCAAACCAAGCACAGAATTTGCAGTCAAAAATTCTGAGATGTATGAGAAAAGATTGCCAATTGCCCAACCCTTTGCCCTGGCAAATGAAAGAAAGACACTTATTGCGTTGTTCATGAAATGGACAATGATGCATGGATAGATTGAACTTGTGCACCAACAAATATAACCCAAAAACAAGCCAATTATTGTTGCATAGAAAAATTGCTCAATGTTCAAATGCAAAAGACCAAACAGCAACCCAGAAATGAGAATGCTCTTTTTCATTCCAAGATTAGAATTCCCTTTCAAAAGCATTCCACGATGCAAAGTTTCTTCACAGATTGCTGGCAAGATTGCAGTGCAAAGAAGGTTCAACAGGAAAACCCACCAAGTCGCCGGCAAAGAAGTGGTTGATGTTGATGGTTTATATCCAAACAGTTGAATCAACGAATTGAAAAAACTTGACACATACACATTCAAAAAGAAAACAATGACACCAAGCGCAACGGCAACAAGCACAGATTTGAAAGATATCTTTTTGTAACTGAAAAATTTGAAAGTTTCTTTTGTCTTTGCCTTGTTGAGCCATTTAAACAACAAAAATGGCAACAAAAAAAGCAAGCCAACTTGTGTTATGATGCTGATGATGTAAGAACCATAAACACCAATTTGAGAAGCAAAAACAGAACACAAAATTCTGATGACAATAAACCCTACAACGACAATAAAATAAATTAGATTAGTATAAAAATTTACTTTATCAATTTTCCTGTTTTCAACCATAGTTTCTCCAAAATTAATATACTCTCTAAACCTTATATTTATAACATTGAAATACCTTCAAAATTTTCAATGACTGACCAAAATCACACTAGATTTAAGACAATGACAATGACTGCAAAAACAATTCCACACAAAATTGTCACAGGAAGTTTTCCAACACTGAGTGCTGGTGTTTGAGTCACTTCTCCTGTTTTTTCCACTTGCACAACCTTGTGCTTTCTCAAATAATATTTGTCCAAAAGCCAGAAAACAACACAAGTAAGTCCAGCCAAGAAAATTGCAAGCAAAACAAACCACCAAGTTATGTTGAAAGACAAATCAATTGCATTGATGTTTGCTAAGAAACTTATTGTGATTGTTGTGAAATTGTTAAAGAAGTGAATAATCATCGGATAGAGCAAATTGTTTGTTCTGTCCATAACAACAGCAAGGACACAACCCAAAATGAATGGATAGATGAGTTGCACAATGTTTTGATGCATCAAAGCAAAGAGCAATGCACTCAAAAGCACTCTTCCAACCTTTGAAAATCTTTCTTTGAGTCCCTGGAAGATCATGCCCCTGAAAATCAACTCTTCACAAATTGCAGGAACGACTGCCAAAATCAAGAGATTGAGAAAATACCAGCCAACGTTGTCAAGTGGAAGCGAAACCGAACTTGTTTCAATTCCCATGGCCGTAAACATTGCACCAAAACAACCTTCAATCAACCAAATGAAACCGATGACGCTGACAATTCCAACAACTGCTGAAAGCAAACAAGTCCAAACATTTGCCTTCTTAAATGAAATGTTGCATGCACTGTTTTTGATTCGATTTGCCTTGTTATAGCAGAAAAATAAACAAATGAAAACTATCTCAGTCAGAAGCATGGACAAAATGAGAAACCAAAGTTGTCCATACATAACCTCACTCATATCTTGCCCTTCGAATGAAACCCCTGTCCCCACCATGATTGCATAACTTACATAGGTGAAGACAAAAGCAATTGCAAATGGCAAAAGAAGCGCATAAAGAAACACCTTCCCAGAGTCTTTGGTGGTGTAGAAATTTCTTTTTTCAAATTGTTTTCTAAGTTCTTTCGTGTTTTCCATATCACAAATAATAACACACTAAAAACAAAAAAACAAATAAATCTGCTAGACAAACCACAAATTTATTGATAAAATCAAACTATGGAAAATTTTATGGAAACCGCAATCAAAGAAGCAAAGATTGCCATGAAAAAAGAAGAAGTCCCAATTGGAGCAGTGATTGTCAAAGACGGAAAAATCATTGCAAAAGGACATAATTTGAGAGAAAAAAAGAAAAATTCTCTAATGCACGCAGAGATGATTGCCATTTCAAAGGCTTGCAAAAAATTGCACGATTGGCGTCTTGAAAACTGCACAATGTATGTCACACTTGAACCATGCCCAATGTGCGCCGGTGCAATAACCAACGCTCGCATAGAAAAAGTTGTCTACGGTGCAAAAGACAAAACATCAGAAGATGGTTTGTTTGAAAAAATTTTGACCAGCAACCGCCTTAACCACAAAACTGAATTTTTGCAAGACACTGAAAACGAAAAGGAATGTTCAAGGCTTTTGACAGAATTTTTTAAGAATAGAAGAGTCAAAAAAAGCAGAAATAAGTCTTGATTTTTAGATTTTCGTGTTATATATTTTAAGCAAAAGAAAAGGAGAAGGATATGGAAATCAAAGTTAACGTAATTGCATCAACAAAAATCGGCTACAAAGCACCAAAAGAAGAACTTGACAGACTTGGCGGATTGACTGCGGGAATCTGCTATTTACCTGACACAACAGAAAAACTTTTCAGTGAACCAGAAGAAAAGACCGAAAGAAGAATTGGTCTGACAAAAGGAAGTGGACATCACAGTCCTTATGACCATGGAGAATTCACTTTGGAATTGATTGGAATTCCAAAAATCATTGCCATGACATTGAACAATGAAAAGATGTACACAACAAGTGAAAAATCTGCACGTTACAAAGTTATGCACGATGTTCCAGAAGACCAAAAAGTGCTTTACGACAAATGGTTAGAAATTTTCAAACAAGAAATTGCGAAAAAATATCAATCAGCTTATCCAAACTATTTCACAGACCAAAAAATAACAAAATTGGCACAAGAAAATGCAAGATACTTAACTTCAGTTTTCACCCCAACAACAATGGCATACACGACTTCATACAGACAATTCAATATTTTGTATTCATTGATTAAGAAAGAAATCAAGAGAATTGAAACTGAAGAAACTCATCCTTTCTACAAGAAATATACAGAAGAACTTCAAAACCTTGCAAATGCTTTTGAAACACTTCCATATCTTGACAAAGACCTTTTTGATGCCAAAGGCAGAAGTTTGTCTCTCATTGACCATAGAACTAACCGCCCAATCATCAAACAATATGGAGATGTTTACCAAGTTTCATACAAAGGATCATTTGCCCAACTCGCACAAGCGCACAGACACAGAACTTTGTCATATAACTTCAGATTGCTTCCACAAGCAGAATATTTCATTCCACCAATCATAAAAGAAAACAAAACACTTGCTCTTTCTTGGTGTAAAGATTGCGAATCTCTTGCAGACAGTTTCCCACAAGGACTGCTTGTTGAAATTGTTGAACAAGGAAATCTTGAAAACCTGATTCTCAAGGCAAAAGAAAGAAAATGTACATACGCCCAACTTGAAATCAACGGGCAAACAACTGAAACAATTATGGAAGTTTATAACGAACTTGAAAAAACAGGACATCCAGGTGCAGAAGACCTGAAACCATATGCAAAAAAATCATCACGTTGCACATTTGGAGATTATGTTTGCACCTCACCTTGTGGTTTCAAAGAAGGTGTAACTGGCGAAAGAACAATCTAATCATACCTATTTTAATTGAATAATAAAAAACATAGACCAAAACCTATGTTTTTTTGTTGCAATTTTCAGACTTATTTCAAAAGCGAAGTCCCCAGAAGCCCATGATTACAGCAAGTCAAACAACTTTTGTTTGTATTCCTCTTCTGTTATCGCCCCACTGTCTCTGAGTTGTTTAAGTTCTTCAATTTTACGTTTCTTTTCATCATATTCTTGTTCTTTTGCCTTGGCTTGTTGATCTTCCATTCTTTGTTCTTGTCTGACTTCACTCTTTGTATTCATAATGATGACATCAGGAATGAACATTGAAATGAAAAGTAACAACCATGAGAGCCAGCCACCAAAGAAGATAATCAAAACAAAACCTGTCACATAAAGCCCTTGAGATGTTCTAAAATATTTTCCTTTCTTACGAACTGAATAAAGAAGAAAAATGCTTCCAGCGATTCCCACTGCAAAAGAAATCACAGTGTAATAGATGTTTGTTGAATAACTCAAAAGATAATAGAGATCTGCATAATCCTGCAAAAGAGCAGGATTTGTCATCAAAATGATTGAAAGAATAAGGCTGATAGTGACACCAATCAAGTTGATGATGGCAGAAGCAATAATCAAATTTCTTTTTGTTTTGTTCATATACATAGTTTATGCCCTCTTTAATAAAATTTTATGTCCAAGCATAATAATTTCATGTTGTCTAAAATAATAAATATGTTAGCATTATGTGAAAATATTGTCAAATTATTTTGAAAAAAAACATATTTGTTATAAAATGTTATTTAGGAGTTTGAAAATAATGAGGATAGAAAAAAGAACAATCGTAATCACTGGTGCATCAAGCGGAATTGGACAAGGTTTGAGAGAAATCTTTGAAAAGAAAGGAGATGTCGTCATTGATGTTTCAATTAATGGCAGAGATTATCAATGTGATGTTGGGGATCACAAAAAACTCAAAAAAGTTTTTGATGACATATACCTCAACCACGGCGAAATTGATATGTTAATCACCTGTGCTGGCTATGGAATCAGTGGTGCCATTGAACTTTTGAAAGAAGAAGACACAAAGAAACAATTTGATGTCAACTTTTTTGGGACTGCAAACGCCTGCAAATATGCCATACCAATGATGAAAAAGAGAGGAAAAATCATCATAATTGCATCTGCAACCGCTCTTTTCCCATTGCCTTTCAAAGCATATTATTGTGCAAGCAAATCAGCAGTTGACAGTTTTGCACAAAGTCTGAGAATGGAACTTTCCCAAACAAAAATTCAAGTCACATCAATTTGCCCTGGTGACATAAAAACAAATTTCTCCAACAATCGTGTAAAAATTTATGAAACAAACGAAAGATACGGAAATTCCATTGAACTTTCAACAAAACCAACAGAAAAGACTGAAAAAAGACGTATGTCGCCTGAATATGCCATCAAAAAGATATACAAAGTTTGTGAAAAAAGTCATTTGAAACCTAGATATATAATTGGAAAACAATACAAATTTTTCAACATCTGCAGACATCTTTTCTCAACAAATCTGATTGATAAATGTTTGATTAAAATATTCTATAAAAAGGACAATAAAAAGAAAAAATAATTAT